>NZ_JBSFPS010000223.1:0-17610 GCF_053588315.1 Streptosporangium sp. NPDC003464
AGATGCGTGACACCGACGAGGACGTCTTCCGCGCCGCGGAAGAGCTCGGCATCGACCTGTCCCGGCGTGAGCCGAGCAGCGTCGAAGAGGTCTGAACCACGACAGGATCCGGGGGCCGCAAGCTTCGGAGGACACGATGAACGACGAGACGGCCGCACTGCTCTTCGATGTGGTCGAGCGTCTCCAGAAGAACATCGCCGCCCGCGACTGCCCCGCGATCGTCGTTCTCGAAGGAGAGCGGAGGCTCGTGCTCAGCGACTACGACTACCTCCGCGATCCACGGTCCGCCATCTCGTTCGAGACGCGAGCAGCCGCCAGGGCACAGGAGATCCAGGCGACGCGATGGGTCTTCGCCGTCCCTCTGGTATGGGTCACCACACCTGACACCGTCTACAGCCGGGCCGTGTCCAACCATCCGCTACGCGAAGGGGAACAGGAAACGATCACCTGGATGAGCTTCGACGGAAGCGACGGCGTGGATTACGGGCGGGTCCCGTACACACGCCGCCCCAGTGGAGAACCGGTGTTCGACGACCCGGAGATGTTCGCCGTAGGCGTGCGTCCGGCCCAGGCCATGCCGGGCCACACACTCCTCCACGAACTCTTCCCGAACAGCTGATCCGGCCTGGAGCGTCCCTTCGCCGCCGCACACGCTCGGAGGGGCCCGCCGACGGCCGCGGCCTCCGGGAAACGGCGAGACCCCGTCCGATCGAGGTGATCGGACGGGGTCTCGCCGACGTGCCCCAGGCCATCCGAGAACGGCCCGTTGTGAGGTGTTCACGGACGGACCTGCGTGGCCCCCGGCCCGGCCGGCACCGCGTCCGTCAGCTCGGCCTGCGGCACCGGGAACACCGGCACGGCGCCCCTGACCGGAGCCACCACCCCGACGACCGCCCTGGACCGGGGCAGCAGCCGCCACTGCGGGGGCGGGGTCAGCGTCGGCCCAGGCCGAGGCGGCGGGCGGCGCGGCTCATCAGTTGGGACATCTTGGACGGGAAGGCGTCGGGCGCGGGGACGCCGACGGGCCGGACCCGGCCGTTGTGGATGGCGCTGATCTTCCAGCCGCCGGGGGTGCGGACCAGGACGATGGTCTGCCGGGACAGGCGCCGCTTGGGCAGTTTGCTCCGCCAGGGCATCAGGACCGAGGCGGTGCCGTGGACGACGGCCACGTCCGCGGTGAGGTAACGGATCGACTCCAGGTCCCCGACCAGGGCCGAGCCGGCCAGTACACCGCGGAAGAGCAGGTCATGGTTGTGCTGGTGCTGCCGGCGCCCGCGAGCGCGGGTGCCGTCATAGGAGACGTAGTCGGAGTCGTCGGTGAACAGCGCGCCGAAGGCGTGGGCGTCGTTGTCGGTCCAGGCCTGCATGAACTCCTGGAACAGGTTCTTGATCTGGATGTCGTCGGTGGTGAGGGTGGCGGTGTCCATGGCGGCGTCTCCGAGGTATGGTTGCTTCGACCAACGAAAAGTACGATATCAGAAAGATTCGAATGTCGAAAGATTTGATCCGGGAGATCGCAATGCTCCTGCGACAGCTGCAGCAGAGCTTCGACGCCTTCGACGAGGCCGCCGCAGCGCGGCTCAGCCTCAACCGCACCGACCTGCGCTGTCTTGATGCGGTACTGGGTGACGGCCCACTGCCCGCCGGGCGGCTCAGCACCGCGCTGAAGCTCAGCCCGGCGGCCACCACCACCGTCATCGACCGGCTGGAACGCGCCGGGCTGGTCTCACGCACCCGTGACCCCGGCAACCGCCGCGTCGTCCTGGTCACCTCGACCGGAACCGCCCGGGCGGCGGAGGCGGAGCTCTTCGCCCCGGTCGGCCAGGCGGGCGCCCAGGCGCTGACCCGTTACGGCCATGACCAGCTCACCGTCATCCTGGACTTCCTCCAGACCGTCCTGCGGGTCCAGGAAGAACAGACCGCCCGCGTCGCGGCGCTGCCCGAAAGTCGCCGGGTGCCGGCGGACGACTGATCACGGGTGCGTCAGTGGCTGATCACGGGTGCGCCGGCGGCGGCCGGCGGATCTCCCCGTGATGTCCTCGACGCGGAGCGACCTTCCAGTGGCGACCACCTGGCCGACAACGGATGCGAGCGGCGCGGCCCGCCCGGCGGCTCCGTCGTCCTGCCGCGGAGATGGGTGGTGAAGCGGTCACCGCCGCGGATCTCCCGGCGCGGGCGGTGCGTGCGCGATGCGGAAAATGCGAAATCCCGCCCGATCGGAGTGATCAGACGGGATCTCGTCAACGCGCTTCAGGCCGTTCAAGAACGGCCCGCTGTGGAGCTATGGGGATTCGAACCCCAGACCTCCTCCATGCCATGGAGGCGCGCTACCAGCTGCGCCATAGCCCCTTGCGATGCAGATGAAATCTTAGCGGACTCCGGGCACCCCGCGCGCCATCATGCCGGAGACGAGAGCGACGGCGGCGGAGGCGATGGCGCTCACGGTGATGATCGCGAACGACAGGACGTAGGCGTCGCGGGACGGGATCGCGGTCCCGGCGATGGTGATCGAGGTCAGGAGGGCGGCGGTCGCGGCGCCGGAGACGCTGCCTCCGATGGAGCGGACCAGGGAGTTGATGCCGCTGGCGATGCCGCTCTGGTCCATCGGCACATGCTGTACGGCCAGCGCGCCGAGCGCCGCGTAGGCGACCCCGAAGCCCAGCCCCTGCAGCGCGTTGGCCCCGAGCAGGTCGAGTACCGAGGCGTTGAAGAGTGTGAACCAGCCGAATCCGGCCGAGCACAGGGCCGCGCCCAGGGCGAGGGAGCCGGCCGGGCCGAGGCGGGCCGACAGGCGGCCGGCCATGAAGGAGGCGGCCAGCATGGTCACGGTGCTGGGCAGGGCGTAGAGGCCGACGTCGAGGACCGACCCGCCGAAGCCGTATCCGGCCGACGGCGGCGTCTGGATGAAGCTGGAGACCAGGGCGAACGAGCCGAACATCGCGAAGCCCAGCAGCAGCGAGGCCAGGTTGGCCTGCAGGGAGCGGCTGCCGACGAGCAGCTGCAGCCGGACCATCGGCGCCCGGACCCGGAGCTGGCTGAACACCCACACCGCGCAGAGCACCGTCGCCCCCGCGAACAGCCCGACGACCCGTCCGGACCCCCAGCCCCAGTCGTTGCCCTTGGATATCGCCAGCAGCAGGCAGACCAGCCAGCAGGACAGCAGCACCGCGCCGATGAAGTCGGGGCGGCCGCCGGCCTTGCTCCCGGTGTCGTGGGCGCTCAGCGCGATGAGTACGAACGCCGCCGCGGCGAGTCCCGCGGTGATCCAGAAGACCGGGTGGTGACTGGGCGTGCGGTCGGCGATGAGGCCCGTGACGATCATGCCGAGGTTGCCACCGACGCCCATGGTGGCGCTGACCACGCCGATGGCCGTCATCACCCGGGTGCGCGGGAAGCTGTCCCTGATCATGCCGATGGCCAGCGGGATCAGCGCCGCCGACGCGCCCTGCAGGGCACGCCCGGCGATCAGCACCGCCAGGGAGCCCGACAGCGCGCAGACCACCGAGCCCAGGACGAGCAGGCCGACGGTGAACAGGATCATCCGCTTCTTGCCGTACATGTCACCGAGGCGGGACAGCAGCGGCGTGGCGACCGCCGCAGCGAGCAGCGAGGCGGTGAAGACCCAGGTGACCTCCGCGACCGGCACGTCCAGGGTGACCATCAGCCGGGGCAGCAGCGGGATCACCACGGTCTGCTGGACGGAGACGACCATCCCGGCCATGGAGAGCGCCAGCAGGGTCAGCCAGAGCTGTCTGCCCTGCGGCACCACGCTCGGATCGGCGACGACTGTCTCTGTCACGGACCACCCCTCTGCCGCCGACTTTCGCAATCAAATGGTAGATCGTAGGTGGAAAACGTCATCGCGTGGGTCATGTCACGCCAGGGATAGCGTGATACGTCTTTACTCTCATGGCCATCGACCGCTTCGAGGAACACCGAGACCTGCTGACCGCGGTCGCCTACCGCGTCCTGGGCACCGTGACCGACGCCGAGGACGTCGTCCAGGAGGCCTGGCTGCGCTGGTCGGGGGTGGACACGGCCGAGGTCGAGGACGACCGGGCCTACTTGATCAGGGTGACGACCCGGCTCTCCATCGACCGGCTGCGGCGGGTGAGGGCGCAGCGGGAGTCCTACGTCGGGCCGTGGCTGCCCGAGCTGGTCGGCGCCGTGCCCGACGTGGCCGAGCACGCCGAGCTGACCGCCTCGGTCGAGCTGGCGCTGCTGGTGGTGCTGGAGACCCTGTCCCCCCTGGAGCGCGCGGTGTTCGTGCTGCGGGAGGCGTTCGCCCTGCCGTACGCGGAGATCGGCGAGATCATCGGCCGCACCGATACGACGGCCCGGCAGCTCGCCCGGCGGGCCAAACAGCACGTGCAGGAGCGCAGGCCCCGCTTCGAGGTGGACCGCGCCGAGCGGCGCAGGCTGACCGAGCGGTTCATCGGCGCGGCCGCCGACGGTGACCTGGACGCGCTGACCGCGATGCTCGCCCACGACGTGTCGCTGGTCAGCGATGGCGGCGGGAAGGTCAGGGCCCCTCTCCGGGTCGTCACCGGCGACCGGAAAGTGGCGCGTTTCCTGCTCTCCGCCGCCTCGGACAGGGGCACGCGCAGGTTCCTGGGGTCGTTGGACACCGGCCTGACCCCGGACCTCCAGGTGGCGGTGACGGACGTCAACGGCGCTCCGGCGGCCGTGGTGACCGCCGGCGGGCAGCCGGTCTCGGTGTTCTCCCTGGTCATCGAGGACGGCCTGATCCAGACCGTCTTCCTGGTCGCCAGCCCGGAGAAGCTGCCGCGGCTGTGATGTCACGGCGCCGCCGAGCGCGATCACCGTCAAGCGGCGGCTGCGGGCCCCGGTGGCGGAGGACCTCCGTACCCGGGACGCCCGGCACCTCGGCGCGGAGGCGACGCGGGCGGCCGGACGTCAGCGCTTCCTGCCGACCCCGCCGTAACCCATGCTCGCCAGGCCCGGGTCGACGGACTCGGGCAGTTCGGCGAACGGCCAGATGTTGACCAGACCCGGGCCGGCCATCTCGAAGTCGCCGAAGAAGCGGCCGATCTCCTCGCGGCTCCTGGGCGCGAACGGCGAGTCCGTCCTCCGGTAGATCGTCGAGATGCGGGCCATGACCTCGGGGCGGCCGTCGGAGGCGGCGTGGGAGAGAGCCAGGTAGCTCCCGGCCGGCAGGGCGTCCCGGTAGGCGGCGACGACGTCCTGCGGCCCGTCCGCGTCCGGGACGAGGTGGAGCAGGAACATCATCAGGACCGCGACCGGCCGGCGGAAGTCGACCAGCTCGCGGACCTCGGGCGAGTCGATGATCGCTTGAGGTGCCCGCAGGTCGCCCCGGACCATGGTCACCCTCTCCGGCTCGGCCAAAATCGCGCGGCCGTGGGCGCAGACGACCTCGTCGTGGTCGACGTAGACCACGCGGGTCTCCGGGGCGAGCCGGTGGGCGATCTCGTGCACGTTCTCCCGCGTCGGCAGGCCGGAGCCGATGTCGATGATCTGGCGGATCCCCGCCTCGCCGACCAGGTGCCGCACGACCCGGGCGACGAGCTCACGCCCCTGCCGCGCGACCTCGCGCATCTCCGGGGCGACGGCGAGCACCCTGTCGGCGGCCGCGCGGTCGGCGATGAAGTTGTCCTTGCCGCCGAGGTAGTAGTCGTACATCCGCGCCGCGTTGGGGAGGTGCGGGTCGACGCCCCGCGGTGCCACTTCTACGGCCACAACCACTCCTCGCCCACGATCACCCACTCGACGGCGATCATAGGCGGGCGGAACGGGGCGACGTGCCACGACGGTCCCGCGCCCGCCCCGGGCCGCTCCGGCGGCGGGCTAGCCGACGGCGGTGTGCATGGTCAGCTCGGAGCCGTCGCCGGACAGCTCCAGCCTGACGGTGACGGAGCCGAGCTGGGAGGTGCGCGACAGGTGTGTGCCGCCGCACGGGATGACGACCTCGCCGCCGGGCAGGCCGCAGTGCCAGGTGCGGCGGGCGGTCAGCTCGGGGCCCGGGCTGTCGATCCAGACCGGGACGTCGGCCGCGACCCACTCCTTGAGCCGGTCGTCGACCCGCTGGGCGATCTCCGGCAGGTCCTCGGCCAGCCCCTCGGCGGTGAAGCCCTTGCGGCGCAGGGACTTGCCCAGGCGGTAGACGTCCCGGCTGCCGTCCGGCAGGATCCGGGAGGAGACGATGGCCGTCTGGTCGAAGTCGGGGTGGCCGAGCCCGTCGGCCGGGACCTCCTTGCGCCACCGGCCGGCCAGCGCCGCGTTGAGCGCGAGCGCGGCGAGGTGGCAGGCGGTGTGCCCGGCCGACAGCGCGCGGCGGCCGGCCTCGTCGACCACCAGCTCGACCTCCCGCTCCGGCACCGGCGCGTCGGTGACGTGGACGACCAGCCAGCTCCAGCCGGGGGTGCCCCGGCGCACCGGGATGTCCTCGCCGAGGTGGACGGTCTCCCCGCCCTCCTGCACGGCGCCGGTCACGCAGTCGACGACCGCCAGCCCGCCGATCGTCCCGGTGTCGGCGGGCTGGTCCGGCCAGGTGTGGTCCAGCGGGTGGAACGGGGTCCGGGCCACGATCGTCCCGTGCCGGTCCCCCACCGGCACGGTCCCCACGACCGCCGAACGTCCTCGAATCTCACCTGCCGGATAGCTGACCAGCGTCGACCCACCGATTTCCATCCCCTCATCATGCCAGTACGGCTTGCGCCGCCCCCGATGGGGCGCAAGCCGTACCGTGGGGAGAGGTCACCCGGCGAGGACCCGCTCGTCCTCCAGGTAGCGGGAGCGGCCCGCGTACCAGCCGGTCGCGAACTGCACCCCGACCACCGCGAACAGCAGCAGGAACGGCAGCGTCCAGCCGCCGGTCGACTCGTGCATCACGCCGACGACCAGGGGACCGGCGCCCGCGATGAGGTATCCGGCGCTCTGCCCGAAGGCCGACAGCGCGGCGGTGGCCTCCGGGGTGCGGGTGCGCAGGGCGAGCATGGTCAGCGCGAGCGGGAAGGATCCCATCCCGATGCCGATCAGCACCGCGAACGCCCAGGCCGCACCCGCCGGGCCCAGCCAGAGGCCGAGGAAGCCGACCGTGTAGAAGGCCACGAACGCCGCCACCACGGGCCGCTGGTCGGAGAACTTCGAGGCGATCCAGGGCACGACCATCGAGACCGGGATGCCGATCGCGGTGAAGACGCCCAGCACCAGCCCCGCCTGCCCGCTGGTGTAGCCGCCGTCGGTGAGGATCTTGGGCAGGAAGCCGAACATGATGTAGGCCACCATGCTCTGCGTGCCGAAATAGGCCGCGACCGACCAGGCGAGCTTGCTCCGGACCAGGGCCCGGGGCCCGAGATCGCTGCTTCCGGTGTCCCGCTCCGGCTCACTGCGCAACAGCGCAAGCCACGGAATGGCGGCGACAGCGGCCAGCGCCGCCCACACCCCGAGGGCAACGTGCCAGTTGCCGTCGGCGGCCCGCTCGATCGGCACGGTCGCGGCGGCCGCGAGCATCGTGCCCACCGCGAGCGCGGTGGTGTAGACGGTGGTCATGGTCCCGGCCCGGCCCGGGAAGTGGCGCTTGATCAGGGTGGGGATGAGCACGTTGCCCACCGCGCCCCCGGACAGCGCCAGGGCGCTGCTGAACAGGAACACCCCCGCCGAGCCCACCATGGAGCGGATCAGCAGGCCGGTGCCGAGAGTGATCAGGGCGATCAGCAGCAGCCGGTGCTCGCCGACCTTCCTGGCCAGCGCCGGGGTCACCGCACCGACCGACGCGAAGATGAGCACGGGTAGTGTGGTGAGGAGTCCCACCCCCACTCCGGACATGCCCAGGCCGGAGGAGATGCGGTCGAGGACCGGCCCCACGCTGGTGACGGCGGTGCGCAGGTTCAGCGCGGCGAGGACGATCCCCGCCACAAGCAGCCAGGCCAGGGATCCCGTCGTTCCACCGGTGCGGCCCCGTGTCTCCTGGGTTAGCACGGTCATGGGGGGCTCAGTCCTCCTTCAGCGATTCAACCAATCGTAGGATGATTGGCAGACTGCAACTGTAACAGGACTGAAATGCCGTTTTGTTCCTGTCTCCGCGGACTCCCGGCAAATCCCCGCCAACCCCTGACAGTGTGAAAGCCGGGCCACCCCGCCCTTTACAGGGCGTGACCCGGCTCTCTCACGCGTCAGACGCGGGCGTCAGATGTGCGGCCCGGGGGCCGGCGGCGCCTCCTCGCCCGGCCGGCGTCCGGCCGGCGGCAGCGGGCCGGTGCCCGGCGGCGGGAGCGGGGACTCCGGCGGATATCCCCCGCCGACCGTGCGCGGCGGCGCCGGCTCGTCGAAACCGTAACCGCTGCCCGTGCCGCCCGCGGGCCGCTCGTTCAGGCCCACGCCTCCACCCGGACCGAAGTCGCCCGTACCGCGGTCCTGCGGGCCGGGGACGTCGCCGCGCCAGGCTCCGGTCTCGGCGCCGCGCGCCTCGATGAAGGTCTTGAAACGCTCCAGGTCGCCCCGGACGCGCAGGCGGACGATCTGGAGCCAGTCACCGACGGTCTCGACGAAACCCTCCGGGTCGTACTCCATCTGGAGCGTGACCCGCGTGATCTCCGGTCCGAGGTGGTGGAAGGTCACCACGCCGGCCTGGTGCGGCCGGTCCACGGACTTCCAGGCGACCCGCTCGTCGGGGTGCTGCTCGGTGATCTCGGCCTCGAACTCGCGGCGGACGCCCGAGATCTCGACGACCCACGCCGTACGGGTGTCGCCCAACTGCTTGACCGACTCGACGCCTTCCATGAACTCGGGAAAGCTCTCGAACTGGGTCCACTGGTTGTACGCGGTCCTGATCGGGACGTTCACGTCGACGGACTGTTCGATCGTGCTCACAGCGCTGCCTCCCTTTCTGTGGGTTCGGGGAGCAGACCTGCCCGACGGGGCCGGGCCCTAACTATTTGCGGCGTAAAAGCCAATAAAGCCCGAGCACCGGCAGCAGGAGCGGGATGAACACGTAGCCGCTGCCGTAACCGGACCAGACCGTGGCGCGCGGGAACGCCTCGGGGTCGGCCATGCTCAGCGTGCCGACGACGAGGACCCCCGCCAGCTCGATGCCGCAGGCGGCCAGCGCCAGCCGCCGGTCACCCCGGGCCAGCGCCACGGTGAGCACGACGTAGACCGCCGCGGCGAAGGCCGACAGCGCGTAGGCCAGCGGGGCCTCGCCGAACCGCGTGGCGATCTGCACGGCGGCACGCGCCCCGGCCGCCAGGGCGAACACCCCGTAGACCGCGACCAGCGCGCGGCCCGGGCCGCTGCCGATGGCCGGCTCCCTCATGCCGCCCCCTGCCAGAGCTGCAGCAGCCGCCCGACCATGACGCAGACGGCGAAGCTCCCCACCGCGATCACGATCGCCCCCCACCGTGAGCGCTCGGCGAGCCCCAGGAACGCCGCGGCGGGCGGGATCGCCAGCGTGCCGGCGAGATAACCGATGACGGTGGCCGTCTCGTCCGGCCCCTCGCCCCGGACCATCCCGGCGACCGCGAAACCGGCCTGGACGAGCAGGCCGACCTCCAGCACCCCGAGCGCGACGAGCAGGACCGTCCCCATCGCCCGGTTCCGCGCGGCGGTCACGATCGCGGCCAGCACGATCAGCAGCGACAGCACGATCACCCCGGTCGCGAGCGGGCCGATCATCGGGACATCACAGGGGTGAAGGACATGACCAGTAGGGTACTGCCCGGCCATGCCGCCCTCCGTCCCGCGGCGCATAGGCTGGATCCATGGAGAGGATCCTGGTCAGCGCCTGCCTGATGGGGCGGAAGGTCCGTTACGACGGGGCCGCCAAGACGAGCGGCGACGCGCTGCTGGCCACCTGGCGGCAGGAGGGACGGCTCGTCCCGTTCTGCCCGGAGGTCGAGGGCGGCCTGCCCGTCCCCCGCCCGGCCGCCGAGATCGAGGGCGGCGCCGGGGGCGCGGCCGTGCTCGCGGGGGCCGCCCGGGTGCTGGCCACCGACGGGAGCGACGTCACGCAGGCGTTCCTCGCCGGGGCCCAGGCGGCGCTCGCCGTCGCCCGATCCTTCGGCGTCAAGGTGGCGATCCTGAAGGAGGGCAGCCCCTCCTGCGGGAGCCTGACCATCTACGACGGCACCTTCCGCGGCCGCCGCCTGCCCGGCAACGGCGTCACCACCGCCCTGCTCGAACTGCACGGCATCGCGGTGTTCGCCGAGGACCGCGTCGCCGACGCCGGAGAACGGCTGCGCGAGCTCGAAGGGGCCTGACACTCCCGGGTGCGGGGCCTAGTAGTCCCAGGTGTCGGTCCGGTTCTCCCCGCCGATGCAGAACACCGCCGTGCCGTGCCCGTTCCGGGCCAGGTCCACCCGGATCCAGCCGAGCGCCTGGGACACCTTGGCCTCGAAGCCCACGTTGGGCGCGGCCGCGACCAGACGGCACCTGTCGTCCTCGATGACGAACGAGACCGAACCGCCCCCGACGTTCACCACGCGCACCTTCCCCTCGGAGGCCGCCGGGACCGAGGGGCCGGGCGCGGCGGCGGACAGGGTCGGCCTGGGCCCGGCGGCACTCGCCGACGGCCGTGGCTCGGCGGTCACGGGCGACCGCACCGTGATGTGCGGGGCCTCCAGCGGGGACCGGGTGGCCCGTGGACGGGCGGTGTTGTTGGTGGGCCCGGCCTGGGTGCGGCGGGGGGTGGGGGCACGCTGGTCCGGGGAGGCGGAGGCGGTCGGCGTGCCGAGTGCGGCCGCCTGGCCGGTGGGCGCTTCGGAGGGGAGCGGCGCGGCCTCCATCCGGCTGATCGCGGCGTTGATCGGCTCGATCCTCGCGTCGTCGAAGACCTGGCCGCGCAGCACGTCGCTGACGCCGAACCAGGCTATCGACGTCGCCAGGACCGTGGCTCCGCACCACACCGCCAGGAAACCAAGGGTCTGCCGCATGCGGTGAATTATTACCTCACATACCTCTTTGTTCACTACGGTTACGTCGCATGGCGACGGTTCTGGTGGTGGAAGACGACGAGTACGTGCGCTCCGCGATCATTCAGGAACTGAGCAGGCGCCAGCACGCCGTGCGCAGCGCGGGACGCGCTCTCGACGCGCTTCGGGAGATCACCCAGAACCCCCCGGACGTGGTGGTCCTCGACCTCGGCCTGCCCGACCTGGACGGATCGGAGGCGCTGAAGATGGTCCGCAGCGTCTCCAGTGTCCCGGTCATCGTGGCCACGGCCCGGGACAACGAGGCGGAGATCGTCCGCCTGCTGGAGGCGGGCGCGGACGACTACCTGGTCAAGCCGTTCTCCGGCGACCACCTGAACGCCCGGCTGGACGCCGTGCTGCGGCGGGCCAGGGCCGCGGCCCCGCCGTCGGTGCTGCACGTCGGTGGACTCTCGGTGGACCTCAACCGGCGGGAGGCCGCTGTGGAGGGCGCGCCGCTCTCCCTGACCCGGCGGGAGTTCGACCTGCTGGCCTATCTCGCCGTCCGCGCCGACCGGGTCGTCTCCCGCAAGGAACTGCTCACCGAGGTGTGGCAGCAGTCCTACGGCGACGACCAGACCATCGACGTCCATCTGTCGTGGCTGCGGCGCAAGCTCGGCGAGAGCGCCTCCGCCCCCCGCTACCTGCACACCGTGCGCGGCGTGGGCGTCATGCTGATCACACCCTCGTGAGACGGACCCTGGCCCTGCTCGCCGTCGCCGGGGCCTCGATGATCGCCCTGGCCTTCCTGATCCCGCTCGGACTCATCGTCAAGGAGATCGCTCACGGCCGGGCCATGGCCGACGCGGAACGGCAGGCGTCGGCGCTGGTCCCCGTCCTGGCCATCACGGTGGATCCGGCCCGGCTGACCCACGCGCTGGTCAGCACCGGGGCGGGAGACCGGATCGCGGTCCACCTGCCGGACGGCGGCTCGGTGGGCACCGTACGGGCGCCCGCCGAGAGCGTGGTCACGGCCACCCGGCTGACGCGGGCGGTGACGGCGGAGACCGAGACCGGCTACCTCCTGCTGCGCCCGGTCGTCCTGGACGGCGGCCGGACCGTGGTCCTCGAGATCTTCGTGCCCGCCGGAGACCTCACCCGGGGCGTCACCAAGTCATGGGCGGTGCTGACCGGGGTGGCGGTCACGCTGGTCGCCGGCTCGGTGCTGGTCGCCGACCGGCTGGGGGCACGGGTGGTGCGCTCGACCCAGCGCCTCGGGCGGGCCGCCGGCGCCCTGGGCGCCGGGGACTTCAGCGTCCGCATCGAGCCCGAGGGGCCGCCCGAACTCGTCTCGGCCGGAGAGGCGTTCAACACCATGGCCGACCGGGTCGTGCGGCTGCTGGCCGCCGAGCGGGAGATGGCCGCCGACCTGTCTCACCGGCTGCGGACCCCGCTCACCGCGCTCCGGCTCAGCCTGGACAACCTGGGGCCGGAGGCCGAGCAGAGCCGCCAGGCCCTGGCCCGCCTGGAGTCCGAGGTGGACCAGATCATCGCGGCGGCCCGGCAGCCCTCCCGGGCGCCGGAGTCCGTCTCCTGTGACGCCGCCCACGTGCTGCGCGAGCGGCTGACCTTCTGGTCCGCCCTGGCCGAGGACCAGCAGCGCCCGTGGCAGCTGATCGGCGCCGCGGATCCGGCCCCGGTCCCGGTCGCGGCCACCGAGCTCAGCGCCGTGGTGGACGCGCTGCTCGGCAACGTCTTCCGGCACACCCCCGAGGGCACGGCGTTCACGGTGACCCTGCACCGGGGCTCCGGCACGGTGGGCGTGCTGATCGCCGACGCCGGCCCGGGTATCCCCGATCCCGAGACGGCCCTGCGGCGCGGGGCCAGCGGCTCGGGCTCCACCGGCCTCGGCCTCGACATCGCCCGCCGGCTCGCCGAGGGCTCCGGCGGCACGCTGCGGATCGACACCTCCTCCCTGGGCGGCGCCGGGGTTCAGCTGTGGTTGCGCACCGACCGGCGCGACCGCGCCCCGCGCGGGAGCCGGCGGCCGGTCGGCGGCGGCTGGCCGCGCAGGAGGAAGGCTCCCTGACCCCGCTGTCCCCCTGACCCCGCCGTCCCGGGCACCTGGCCTGTCCCGGACACCCGGTTCGTGCGGGCCGGTCGGCCGGCCGGAGCGGGCGCGGGCCGGCCGGAGCGGTGCGGGGCACGGCCGCCGCGCGGCGGCCCTACGCCCTGCTCAGCTCCATGATCCAGTTGGTCTCCCAGGTCTTCTCCCCGTCGGCGGAGAATGCCTGCTCCCAGCGGGCGGAGGCGGTCGTGATCTCCGACCAGACGAAGCGGACCCTGACCGGGGCGCCCTCGTGGGTGTCGTCGCCGTAGAACTCCCCCGTGCCGCCGGTGAAGCGGCCCACGACCGGCGGGAACAGCGTCCCGGTCCGGCTGCTGGCCCAGTGGAGCGACCACTCCTCGCGCTCGACGTCGAACAGCCGCAGGGTGAGCCCGGAGAACCCCATGCTCGGAAAGGTGATCTCGTCGATGTTGGCCGCGCCGCCGAACGCCTGCCGGGCGACGGAGGTGGCGGGGAACTCCTGCCATTCGGTGCTGCCGGTGAGGGGCTTGACGAGCCGGCGGTTGGCCACGTCCCAGGTGCCGGTGAGGAAGTCGAAGTCGTTCATGCCTGGAAGCTAGGGCCAGGTCACTGACATCTGCTGTCAGCGTTTCCGACGATAATTCAGGTCATGCGTGCGAGCCGGCTCCTCTCCCTGCTGATGCTGCTGCAGACCCGGGGCCGGATGACCGCCCAGGAGCTGGCGGCGGAGCTGGAGGTCTCGGTCCGGACCGTCTACCGGGACGTGGAGTCGCTCCACTCCGCCGGCGTCCCCCTGTACGGCGACGCCGGCCCCTCGGGCGGCTACCGGCTGCTCGACGGCTACCGCACCCGGCTCACCGGACTGACTGCGGGAGAGGCGCAGGCGCTGTTCCTCGCCGGGATGCCGGGCCCCGCCGCCGAGCTCGGCCTCGGCTCGGTGGTGACGGCCGCCCAGCTCAAGCTGATGGCCGCGCTCCCGGTGGAGCTCCGGGACCGGGCCGGGCGGATCCGCGAGCGTTTCCACCTCGACACCCCCAACTGGTACCACGGCGCCGACGAGACCCCGTACCTGGCGGCGGTCGCCGACGCGGTGTGGAACGAGCGCCGCCTGGAGATCCGCTACCGCCGCTGGAAGGCCCCCCAGGAGGTGCTCCGCACGCTGGAGCCGTACGGGCTGGTGCTCAAGGCCGGCCGCTGGTATCTCATCGCCCGCGCCGGACAGGACCTGCGCACCTACCGGGTCTCCCAGATCCTGGAGCTGCACGCGCTCCCGGAGACCTTCGAGCGGCCCGCCGGCTTCGACCTCGCCGCCCACTGGAACGGCGCCCTGGAGGAGTTCGAGGCACGGCTCCACCAGGGCGAGGCCGTCATCCGGCTCTCACCGCACGGGATGGAGCGCCTTCCCGACATGGCCCGCCCGGCCCTACTCCGGGCGGCCGAGGCCACCGCGCGGCCTCCCGGCCCGGACGGCTGGACACAGGTCACGGTCCCCATCGAGTCGCTCCCGAACGCCCTGAGCGAGTTCCTGCGGTTCGGCGTGGACCTGGAGGT
Source organism: Streptosporangium sp. NPDC003464 (assembly GCF_053588315.1). Lineage (NCBI taxonomy): Bacteria > Bacillati > Actinomycetota > Actinomycetes > Streptosporangiales > Streptosporangiaceae > Streptosporangium > Streptosporangium sp. NPDC003464. Next base: position 14,524 of record NZ_JBSFPS010000223.1, read on the forward strand.
CGTCTCCCCCGCCGAGCTGCGCGACCTCATGGCGGAGACCGCGAGGTCCCTGGCGCGGCGCTACGACACGGCCGGCTGAGGCCCTCTCCGCCCAGCCGGCCACCGGGCCGACCACCCCCGCACCAGGCCGACCGCCTCCACACCGGACCAGGCCAACCGTCCCCACACCAGGCCGACCGCCTCCACACCGGACCAGGCCAACCGTCCCCACACCAGGCCGACCGCCTCGGGCCGGCGGAGGGCCTCAGGGCACCGGGGCGCCGGCCATGGCCAGTGCCTCCTCACGGGTCATGGACCTCCCCCGCCCGTAGGCGGCCTCGTACGCCTCGGCGCCGAGCGCCTCCCGCGCGGCGGCCTCCAGCCGCAGCACGTCGACGTCTCCGGCGACCGCCGTCCCGCGCACCGCCCTGCCCGCGCCCAGCAGCAGGGCGGCCCGCTCGCCGTCGCCCTCCAGCAGCGCGACCCCGGAGAGCGCCTCGGTCGCCAGGGCGGCCATCGTCATGTCACGCTGCGCGGACGCCGAGGCCAGCGCCCGGCGGTGCCAGCGCAGGGCCGTGCGGGCGTCACCCCCGGTCTCGGCGATCAGACCCAACTCGATCATGATGCCGACGCGGATCTCCTCGGCGACGAACCATCCGGTCGGGCACCCGGCCAGCGCCGCCTCCGACAGCCGGCGGGCCTCCGCCGGCTCTCCCCGCAGCCGGGCGACGCGGCTCAACCGCCGGCCCGCCTCGGCGAGGACCTCCGGCGCCCCCGCCCTGCGGGCCAGCTCGGCGGCCTGCGCGGCGTCCCGGTGCCCTCCCTCCAGGTCACCGCCGCGCGTGCGCGCGCCCGCGCGCTGGCAGAGCCGCTCGGCGATGTCCTCGTCGGCGCTGAGCTCGCGGACCAGCTCCAGGGACTCGCCGCACAGCGCCGAGGCCCGCGCGAGGTCCCCCCGCCATTCGGCGACCTTGGCCAGCTCCGCCAGGGTCGTCGCCAGTCCCCACCGCTCCCCGATGGCGCGGAAGCCGTCCAGCGCGACCGACAGGTCACGCTCGGCCTCGTCCATCCGTCCGGCGTACAGCCACGTGAGCCCTTCCCCGAGGACCAGGAGCGCCCGGCTCCACGGATCGGCGCCCACCAGCCTGCGCCGCTTCTCGGTCAGGCCCGGCGTCTCCGGGTCGGGGACCCCGATCGCCATCCCCCACAGCACGGTGAGGAACGGGCGCCGCGGCGGCCTCTCAAGCGCCACCATCGTCTCGACGGCGCTGTCCAGGTGGACGCCGAACTCGCTGCGGGACCCGCCCGAGGCGATGCTCATGACGCACATCGCGTATTCCTCCTCCAGCCCGCGAGGGGACCGGGTGCCGACCGCCCTGACGAGCTCCTGGGCCCGCGCCGCCCCCTCGCCACGCAGCCCGCGCAGCCACCAGTAGATCGTCAGGGAGGCGAGCAGCCGCAGGGCCCGCTCCACGTCGAGGGCGTCCACCGCGCGCCGGAGCGCGGCGTGCAGGTTATCGCGCTCGACGTCCAGCGACGCGAGCCACCCAAGCTGGTCGGCGGTGAGCAGCCGCGGCTCGGCGGCCAGCACCAGGTCGAGGAAGTGGTCGGCGTGCGCGCGCCGCAGCCGCTCCACCTCCTCCGCCTCGGCCAGGCGTTCGGCGCAGAACGCCCGGATCGTGTTGAGCATCCGGTAACGGGCGCCGGAGGCCTCGACAAGAGACTTGTCCACCAGCCCGCTCAGCGGCTCGACCACCTCGCCGCCGGGCAGCCCGCAGACCGCCGCGATCGCCTCCAGCGTCGCCCCGCCCGAGAAGACCGTCAGCCGCCGGGCCAGCGTCTGCTCGGTCTCGTCGAGCAGGTCCCAGCTCCACTCCACCACCGCGCGGAGCGTGCGATGTCTCGGCTGCGCCGTACGGCTGCCGCGCGACAGCAGCCGGAACCGGTCGTCCAGCCTGGCCGCCACCTCGGCCACCGGCAGCGACCGCAGCCGCGCCGCGGCCAGTTCGATCGCCAGCGGCTGCCCGTCGAGGGCCCGGCAGATGCGCAGGACGGCGTCGGCGCTCGTCTCGTCGACGGTGAATCCCGGAAGGACGGCCGCCGCCCGGTGCTCGAAGAGCCGGACGGCCGGGTAGCCGAGCGTCTCCGGCGCCGGCGTGCCCGGGGGCGGCACCGCGAGCGGGGGGACCGGGCACAGGCTCTCGCCGGTGATGCCCAGCGCCTCCCTGCTGGTGGCCAGGATCCGCAGCCCGGGGCAGGCGCCCAGCAGGCGCCCGGCCAGCCCGGCGGCGGCCTCGACGAGATGCTCGCAGTTGTCGAGGACGAGCAGGACCCGCCGGCCGGCGAGCGCGGCGATCATCCGTTCGACGGGGTCGGCCGGTGGCCGGTCGGGCGCCGGGGCGAGCCCGGCCTCGCGGAGTCCGAGCGCGCCGGACACCGCCTGGGGGATCTCCGCCCCCTCGCCCAGCGGCGCGAGGTCGACGGAGCAGACCTCCCCCGGCTGCCGTGCCGCCACCTCCACCGCCAGCCGGGTCTTGCCCGCTCCCCCGGGGCCGGTGAGGGTGACCAGGCGCCCCTCCTCCAGGAGCGCGCCGACCCGCGCCAGCTCCTGCTCGCGGCCCACGAAGCTGGTGAGCTGCGCCGTGAGCACCCGCCGTACGGCCGGCGCCGGCGTCCCGGAGACGGCCGTTCCAGGCCCGGCCGGATGGGCGGCGGCCGCGTGAGGTCCGCTCGTGTGAGGTGTCAACGCGTGAGGCCCGGCCGCGTGAGGCCCGGCCGTGTGAGGCGCGAGCGTGGGAGGCCCGGCGCTCTCAGACACGGCCCCGTGGGGCGTCAGCGCGTGAGGCGTCAGCGTATGAGGCCCGGCCGGCCGCACGGTAGCCGCCGCGGCGGTGAGGGACGGGTCGGCCCGGAGCACGGCCAGGTGTGTCGCCGCCAGCTCGGCCGTGGGCTCGGCTCCGAGCTCCTCGGCGAGGATCCGCCGGGCCTCCTCGTAGACGGCCAGCGCCTCCGCCGACGCTCATGACCGGTTCGCTGGCGGCGCCGAGGTCGTTGTTGATGGTGTCGCCCATGGTTTGCCAGGAGTTGCCGGCTTCGGTGCCGTCCTGT
>NZ_JBSFPS010000224.1:0-17569 GCF_053588315.1 Streptosporangium sp. NPDC003464
GCCATGGTGTGGCTCGCCGACCGCCGGTGCGCCTGGCGGTGCCCGTGTGACTGCGGACATCCTGCGTCGTTGCTACTGGGACCCGTATTCGAGGCGGGTCCTCGCGCCTGGACGGCGGTTCTGCGGCGCCCGGGAGGGCGTCCCTCCGAACCTGGCTTGCCCGATACCGGCCGGCCGTATCCCCCTATCCAAAGATATTCCTTGACAAGAATATTTTCTCTGGTCACATTCCTCGGTATGGACATACTCTTCAGCGCACTGGCCGACCCGACCCGCTGGCAGCTCGTAGGCCTGCTGGCCGAGCGGCCCCGGCCGGTCGGGGTCCTCGCCCAACTCGCCGAGGCACGCCAGTCACAGACGACCAAGCACCTACAAGCCCTTGAGCGTGCCGGCGTCGTCACCTCCCAGCGCTCCGGCCAGCGCCGAATCTACGCGCTCCAGACCGCACCCCTGCGGGAGCTGGCGGCCGCGCTCATTCAGCTGGCCGACACCACCGACCAGATCAGCGGCCCGCACGAGACCTACGACCGCTACAGGCACAACCTCCACGCGGAGCGGCTCGCCGCCCAGGAGCCAGGGTGGGCCGACGGCCGCTCGTTCACGTTCCACCGGTCGCTGGCGGGGCGCCCGGAGGAGGTCTGGCGCCACCTGACCGAGGCCCCCCTGCTCGCCCGCTGGTGGACGCCCGACGACCTGCGCGTCTCCGAGCTCGTCTTCGAGGCGCGACCGGGCGGACGGATCGTCCAGGGGTACCGCGACGCCGAGGTTCTCGAGGTTCTCGAGGGCGTCGAGGGTGTCGACCTGGTCGTCGGGCGCACGCAGGAAGTGGTCGAGGACTCCGAGCTGGTCGTCGGGCGCGCGCAGGGAGTCGTCGAGGACGTACGCGCCGGCGAGCACCTGGCCTACCGGCTCTCCCCGCTGCTTGCCGACGGCAGCCCCGCCTTCACCGCCCACATCCACCTGGACCTTCGGCCCACCGACGCCGGCACGGAACTCGACGTCCGCTTCCGGATCACCGACAGCACGGTCGAATCCGCGGACTTCATCGCGGGCCTCGAGATCGGCTACGGCCAGAGCCTCGACAAGCTCGTGGCGGCCATCGCCGCGGACTGAAACAACACCGGCAACGCCGGGGTACGGCATCATTGCTACCGGGACCCCTGGTGACGCGCTCGGGCAGGCGCACCGGGGCCTGGGGTCCCGGCGGTAATGGAGCGGAATCCAACGGACCTCTTGAGGGGGCCACCGGAATACGGTGAGGGCGGGCCGCGCCGGGCCGCCCTCGGCTGGACCCGGGGTACGGCACCGACGCGATCGAGCGCCCGTACCGGACCGGGGTGGTCACCTGCCGGTGACCGACGGGGACACCCGCCTGTCACCGGCTCACCCTCTGAGTGGACGCAGGGCGGAGCCCCAGGCGAGGACCTGATCGAGGACGAGATTCAGCCGGTCCTCGTGGGCGGCGGCGGGCTTGAAGCCGTCCGCGAAGTCGGTGTGGATCGACAGCCCGACCTGGTTCGACACGGTGGCCACGCTGAGCAGGCCCAGGACGTGCCGCAGGTGCGAGATCGCCCGGGGCGCGCCGTCCACGCCGTAGCCGACGAAACCGGCCGCCTTGTTGTTCCATTCCGCGTACAGGAAGTCGAGGGCGTTCTTGAGCGCGCCGGGGTACGAGTTGTTGTACTCGGGGGTCACGAACGCGTCCAGGGACGAGATCTTGGCCGACCAGCGCTTGGTGTGCTCGTGCCGGTAGTTGCCCATGGCGGGGTGCTCGGGCTCGTCCAGGTTGCCCAGGTCGTAGTCCTTCAGATCGACGAGCTCGTACTCGGCATCGCCTCGCTTGACCGCCAGATCCGCTGAGCGTGGGTGACCTGGTGTTCCTGCCGCACGGCGGCCCGTTCGGGCTGGCCGACGATCCCGCGAGGCCGCTGGTCAAGTCGGACTGCGACCCGCATTCCGAGCTGTTCGCCTCGGCCGATTTCGGTGGCGTCGGGGCCGAGACGGTGATCCTGTCCTGCGGCTACCGGCTCAACCTCGACAGGACTCACCCGATCCTGGGCTCGCTGCCTGGCGTTATCCACCTGCCCGCGACGCTCGGCAGCCATCCGGAGCTGCGGGCCGCCGTCGAGCTGCTGGCCGCCGAGATCGACAGCCCGCGCCCCGGCACGGACACCGTCGTTTCGTCCCTGCTCGACATGTTGCAGCTGTACGTTCTGCGGGCCTACTTCGAGACCGAGGACGAGCTCTGCACGCTGTCCGGCTTCGCCCGCCGCTTCACCGGGCTGGTCGGGCAGCCGCCGCTGGCGTACCTGACCTGGTGGCGGCTGATGAGCGGGGCGCGCATGCTGCGCGAGTCCGACGCGTCGGTGGCGGAGGTGGCCGAGCGAGTGGGATACGGATCGGAGTTCGCGTTCGGCAATGCCTTCAAGCGGGAGTTCGGCGTGGCGCCCGGCCGGTACCGCCGCCGAGTCGCAGTGGCCTAGGCCCAGTTCAGGGCCAGCCGAGGTGCGGCCAGAAGCGGCCACCAGTCGGTCATGTCCGTAACCTCGGAAGCGGGTCAGTGCTGCTCGGCCCCCTGCTCGGGCCGGTGTCATGGGCCGCCGGCCTGCAACCGCGGGCGGTCAGACATCCTCGGCCGAGCCACCGACTTCTCCGTCGACGACGCGGCCGGTCCCGTCCGGCCTCACCGCCAGCCGCCACCCGTCCGGCCACACATGAGCGACTCCAGGATCGACCACCACAGCCTCGCCCAGCCGAGGGTCTCGGTGAAGGTCGCCCGCCGAACTCGGCATTCTTGGTGAAGGTCGCCGCGTTGAACCTGGTGGACTCGGTGAAGGTCGCCTTGCCGAAGACGGCCTCGGTGACATGGCCGCCGGTCAGGTCGGAGTCGATGCGGGTGGCGCCAGTCAGGTCCAGGTGCATTCCCTCCCAGAAGGATGGCTCGGCCGGGAGTGTGGAGCGCTGGTCCGCGGGGCGGGCGCGGGCTCCGGCGGCGTGTACGGCATGCGCAGACATTCGATCTGCCTAAGAAGCCGTTGTCCTACCGAATGTAGTTCCTGCGTTTCCGCTGGTGAGCCCAGGGGTGTTCGCAGCGAACGCGGTTTACGTCCACGTCGGTGGCCCACAATTGGGCGCCGGGGTGCGGGCGTTCCTTCCGCACGACCAGCCCCGTCCCACGCGTCCTCGCCGACGGTGCCGTCGGCTTCGACGGTCGGGGTCCACGCGCTCGCGGGAACCCCGAACCGACACAACAGCGCGCCTGGGCGGGTGCCTACCGCAGGACGGGCCTGCCCTCAAGCACCGCCTTCAGGATCTTCAGGCTGTCGCAGATTCTGTCCCCTTCGAGGAACTCAGGGAGGACCGCCTCCGCCACGCTGGCGACCTTGCCTTCCCCGCCGAGGTAGACAGCGGCATTGGCTCCCTCGGCGTACTCGTCCAGGTGCCCGCGAACACAGGTGTCGGTCGTTGGTTTGCCGGCGAAGTAGATACAGCCCCGGCCGCCCATCTCAAGCCAGGTATGCGCAGACACCGGCCCCTTGACGACGAGGGCGGCCGGGTCGTACAGCGAAGTCGCGAGAAGGTTCCGGACGGTCAAAGACCGGCCGACGAACAGGCAACTGTCCCAGAGGCACACCAGATCCTGTGCCACGACCGAGCCGGTGACGTAGAGCGAAGTGTAGACGTCCGCGTTGCAAAAGGTGATGGGACCGCTGACGGTTAGATCGCCATCGATGACATAGACCGTGTCCTCGTCCTCGCAGGGCGTGTTGCCCAGCGCCAGCGCACCGTCGATCGTCAGGTCACCGCGGTGGACGTAGAAATGCTCGGGTTCCTCACCGAAATAGTCGTCGACATCCCAGCTGGTGCGGTTGCTCGCTTCAGCCATGTCGTACTGCTCCAGTGCCTCCTCAACTGGCACGGCATCCCAGTTTGCGGCGGGCGATTCGAGAAACATGCCTCTCACTTTCGACAGTGGGGTCATCGGCGGGTGGTCGCCGTCGCAGCGTTCGATAGCTGCCGTGATCCTCCCTCACAGCTACGACAGAATGCTGACGGGCGATCCGAGTGAAGGTCACTTCTCCGAGTTCCTTCATCCGAGCGTCGCCCGTCGCAGGTCGCGATCCGTCCGAGCCCTGCTGCCGAAGGCGTCGATCCCGAGGTCCAGACCTGTCGCGGCGTTGTCAGACGCAGGACGTAGGCTCCCGGTCCGATGAGGTGCGACTACAGGCGTGGCACATGCGAGATGACGGCCGGCGACGGGACTGTGAAACTGGCGGCGTTGCGGACCGGGGCCAGGCCCAAACTGCGCGCGGACCTGTTCGCGGTGCTGGAGGGGTCGCTGCTCCGGCGCAGCTCGCAGGCCAACACCGCATTTACCGACACCGATCAGTTCGTCCGTCACCTTCGGCGGGACTCCGCGAAATCCAGTACCGCAGCGACCTGATCGACGGATGCCTGAGAAGCCGTTGTCGTGCCGAACTTGGCGTCGGGTTATAGGACTTGGTCTCCTGGCAGGGTGATTTCTGTGCTGTCCGCGCATGAGAGCAGGGCCTCTTGGAATCTCAGTGGTTGTCGAAGCCGAACGAGATGTCCAGGAGGCCCTGTTGCCACGGTTGTACGCGGTCGCGGCGGGCGAGTCCAGTCCGTTCCACCGTGAGTGTGACTGCCTCGCGCACATGTACGGGAACGCGGACGGCCGGCCGGTCCGGGCACGCGTGTACCCGTCGGACATGACCGATGCCGAGTGGCGGGTCGTGCGGGCGGCGCTGCCGGTGCCCGCCTGGTTGGAAGGGCGGGGCGGGCAGCCGGAGGCGTACTGCCACCGGGAGATGGTCGACGCGGTGCGTTTCCTGGTCGACAACGGGATCAAGTGGCGGGCGATGCCAGCCGATTTCCCGGCCTGGACCTGCGTCTACGCGTCCTTCCGCCGCTGGCGCGACCAGGACCTGGCCGGCGAGTTCCACGACCGGCTGCGCGCGCGGTGCCGCATCGCCGAGGGCCGGGCGGTGGAGCCGACCGCGGGCAACATCGACGCATAGTCGGTCAAGGCCGCCGCCTCGGTCCGGTCCGCGACGCGCGGCTACGACGGCGGCAAGAAGATCAACGGCCGCAAGCGGCACATCGTCGTGGACACGCTCGGGCTGCTGCTTCAGGTGCTGGTCACCGCGGCCGGCGTCACCGACCGCGAGGCCGCCCGCCGGATGCTGCCCGCGCTGCGGGCGAGGCACCGCCGCCTGCGGCGTGTGTGGGCCGACGGCTCCTACACCGGTGACCTGGTCGACTGGGCCGACGAGCGGTGGGGCATCGCGCTGACCGTGGTCAAACGCACCGACGACATGTGCGGCTTCGTCGTCCTGCCGCGACGTTGGGTGGTGGAGCGCACGTTCGGCCGGCTGATGCGCTCACGCCGTCTGGCCCGCGACTACGAAATCACCGACGCCACCACGACCTCCAGCGAACGAGACGACATCACACGTCATCCCTCCCGCACGGCACCGGACTTCACGCCTGACCAGCGCAAACGCAGGAACTACATTCGGTAAGACAACGGCTTCCAAGGAGTCAAGCCGTGGCCCTTAAATGAGGTTTGGAACTCGCGACTTCCTCTGTCGAGCGAGTTTTCGAGTGTGCTGGCCGGTGGCGCCGCCTTCCATATGACCGTTTCTATGTACAAGATGATCGCTCGGTCATCAGCCCGTGTACTGCTGATCGACCACGTCGATCGGCTTCTGCTCTACCGAGGCTTGTTGCTCCAGGTGGAGGACCCTTTCTGCGCGTGGTTCACACCGGGAGGCGCTATCGATCCCGAGGAAACCCCGCAGCAGGCGGCTGCCCGGGAGTTACGGGAGGAGCTGGGACATGTTGTAGGCCTTCCGCTCGGGTCGGTGTCATAGACCGCAAAGTAGGGGCGTATTCCCAGGTCAGGACAGCGCGCCGATGCCTGTCGGAATCCGCTCACCGGCCTGTTCACCGACGTTGATTCTCGGCGCGAGTTCTTGATGCTCACTACCTGCGACCTCGTAGTTTTCCGGTGGAGTGTCGACAGAAGACAGAAGAGAGTCTGTCGACACTGACATGCGATTACATAGAGCTACTTTGCGTCTTATGACGCCGACCCGAGCGCTGGGCCGAGAAGTTCGCCTGGTGGCTTTCGAATCCGAAGTACAAGTACTGCGACGGCAAGCCGGACAGCAAGCCGTGTGAGCCGCAGGCGGGTGGTCGTGTACTGAAGTGCACGGACTACTACTATGCGCCTGAGCTGTGGCTGATGCAGAACGTGCTGGGCGACTGGGAGAGGGCTGGGCACTCCCTGCGAGTTCAGTAGCATCGTCACGCAGAACGAGAAGGCGAAGCCATCTGCGGCCTCGTCGGACTGGTCGGAGACGCCATCATCCAAAGGGCATAGAATGGATCAACAGTAAATTCTCCGATTTCCATGACCAGTATCCGGGCTGTGGTGCCTGGGTCACCTAAATGGACTCTGCTCGATCTGGCGGTACAGGCGTGTTGAACCCGAAGTTCAAACCTGATTGTCATTGATTCCGATGCGATCGAATACGCTCAGGAGCGGTGTGCGGCCGCTCCTGGCCATGCTGGGCGCCACCATCCTGTTGATGGCGGCGCTGGTCGGATCGGCGGCGGCCGAGCAGCCGGTGTTCGAGAGGTGCCGCGGCGTGCATTCGGCATCCCCCGGATGCACGCAGGCACGCGTCATGGTCTCCGAATGCCGGCAAGGATCCGGACGCCGGGGTGAAATCATCTGTGCGGGCGCTCTCCATGTCGTCGACCGGTGTGCGCGCGTCGACGTCGACGGTGCGGGAATGTCCACCTGTGCGGCTCTCAGCTCCGATTATCTGAGTTGCGTCGAGCGAGATCTCTCCCCTCTGTCATGTCAAGAGCTGGGCATCATATTTCTCGACTGCATGCGACAGCTCGGGATGACCGAAAGGAGTTGCCGGGCGGACTGGGGAGAACTGGTGGCATGTAAGACGCGCGCCGTCGACCCCGAATTCTGCCCGGTAACCGGAAATCCCAGGCCCTGGCGGGTTCGTCCAGGCGAGGAACTCGGCGGCCCGGGCGCGCTCCTGGACCCTCCTCTCGCGGGCGGTCATGGAGGGCGTTCAGGAGGGCGGTGAGTGCGGGTTAACCGTACCGATCACGATCAACATCAGCATCTCCCCCATCCGGTCGATGGCCACGACCGGAGCATGCCGCATCCCCATCCCCCGCCCGCGTCCCTGGAACAGGGCTTTCGTCGCGGCGGCCGCGACTCGCCGGCGAGCGACGCACCCCAGGGCCGGCCGCTGGGTGTGTCAGTCGATCCATCCCCGGTAGTGCCAGATGTAGGGGTCGGCCCCGGGCTCAGGTTCGTAGGCCGCCCGGGAGGTCTCCCGAGGGACGACCATGTAGGCCCCCGTCTCCAAAGTGCCATCCGTCACCACCATCGGCCCGGGGACCGTCGTTCCGTCCAGCGGGCCGCCCAGCAAGGTCACGTGTCGCTCGGTCATGGCTCCGACTCTGGCTTACGGGCCCGGCCTGTGTCCCCATGTTCGAAGGATCGTGGCGGGTCGTGATGGGCCGCGTACACCGATCTTGTGGTTGGCGTCGCTGACGGATCGGACAGTCTGTCTGTAGCCGGATCCAGCTCACTGGGCGACAGAGAGACCTGCCTCACTGTCACCTGACCGCTATCTGGGTGGTTCTGTACCGTGCGGGCACGGGCAGAGGCTGAGCCAGGGCGCCCGGGCAGGCCTCCTATGATCCGCCTCTCCCCGGATAAGAGAACGTCTCACTTGGTGAGTCGGTGGTAACAAATCAGCGCAGTGGCGAGGCTGGCGGATCCCTTGACGGTGCCACTGGCCGCTTCAACGCCTAGACTCACCGCCCATGATCCACCTGGACGAGCAGGAGCGCCCGGAACCTCCCCTCGAAGCCGATGAGACCACCACTCTCCTGGGCTTTTTGGAGTTCCAGCGCGCGACCCTGGTGTGGAAGTGCGCGGGCCTGGACGTAACCGGTCTGAAGGCCACCGTCGGCGCCTCGTCGATGACCCTGGGCGGGCTGCTCAAGCACCTGGCCTACGTCGAGGACGACTGGTTTTCTCGATGGCTGCACGGGAAAGACCGACAACCCCCGTGGGACACGGTGAACTGGCAGGCCGACCCCGATTGGGATTGGCACTCGGCCGCCGAGGACTCCCCTGAGCAGCTGCATGCGCTCTGGCAGAATGCCGTGACCCGCTCCCGATCCCTGGTCGCGGAGGCGCTGGCCGACGGCGGCCTGGAGCGTCGGGCCCGGCGCACCTGGCCCGACGGCCGGGCACCGAGTCTGCGATGGATCCTGTGCCACATGATCGAGGAGTACGCGCGGCACAACGGCCATGCCGACCTCCTGCGGGAGGCGGTAGACGGGCTCACCGGAGAGTAACCACTGCGCGGACGTTGTACAGCGCCGACAGCCGCCGGGCCCGGGCTCAACGAGGGTCCGGCGAGCGGCTGTCGAGATCGCGTGGGTCCGGGCGGTCCCTGATCTGCGGAGCGCCGGCCTCTTCGACACCACTCTCGATGAGATGGCCGATTATCGTCGCCATCTTCTCGGTGTCCTCGACCACGTTGACACGTGTGATCTGGCCCCAGCGCAGCTCGATCGTCTGGGCGAACTCGTTGCGGAAGGGGTGGCCGGCGGCCGTGCCGCTGGTCCGCACGAGCGCCACGACCCGGGTACGCCAGGGCCATCCCTTGACGAGCACATCATCAACGGTGAACCGGATATCGGTGAGCAGTCGAAACAGCCGCTCGAACCACCGGCGTTGGGAATCGATGTTGTCGCGTACTCCTCCCATGGCGTTCTCTCCCGCAAAGCGGTGTGTGAACGTCGGCGCGAACATCCTCAGGACGGACTCGATGTCGCGGTCGTTGAGGTGGTTCCAAGCGGTCCGTACCCTGCGCGCGACGATCGTGCTGTACATCCCTGCCTCCAGGTCAGTTCCCTTAGGAGACTGACGCTATCAGGGTCGGTCTCCTCAGGGAACTAGACTGCGGAACATGCAGCGCACCTCATTCGGGGCCATGACCTGCTCCGTCGCGCGGACTCTGGACATCGCCGCCGAGCCGTGGTCCCTGTTGATCATTCGGGATGTTTTCGTCGGCATCATCCGATTCGACGCGATACGGCGCGACCTGGGAATCTCCCGTAAGGTGCTGGCCGAGCGGCTGCAACGGCTCGTCGAGGAAGGCGTCCTCGAGCGCCGCCCGTATTCGCAGCACCCCGTCCGGCACGAGTATCACCTCACGGACAAGGGCCTCGAACTCTGCGAGATCATGTTCGCGATCATCGCGTGGGGAGATCGATGGACCGCGGGCGAGGCCGGGCCACCAGCGTTGCTCCGCCATGAACAGTGCGGTGCAGTGACCCGTGCCCAAGTCTGCTGCGGCGAGTGCGGCGAGCCGTTGAACGCCTCGCAGGTGCACGCCGAGGCCGGTCCCGGAGGCACCGATGGTCCGGGAACCCAGCTGATGCCCGAATATCTGCGAGCCACCTGACGGACACGCCGGCACGCGTACCCGGCAATGCTGCACAGGACAGAGCCCTGCTCTTCTCCCCCGTGCGGGTGGAGCGCGACGCTGGAAATGAGCATGCAGGCGGCACTCGGGATGGGGAGACGGGCGGATGTGGCGTGCGCATCCAGCTGGTCCTTGACGTGACTTGACAAGCACCGGACTCGGCAGGCAGTGGGTGCCTGGTGATCTCGCGCCGTGACCCCACTTGACCTTGACACGGTGACAAGGTCTTCACTGTTGCCAAGGAGGTGGTCCCGATGGCCATGCCGAAACAGGGAACGGATACGGTCCGAGCTTTTCAGGGGCTGGAGGACAGCAGCTCGTCAGTGCGGCTGCGGGCAGCGCTGGCGGTCGGCACGACCCCTGACCCGCGGTTCATCGACAAGCTCATCGAACGATGCGCGATCGAGCCCGAATTCTATGTGCGCGACATGCTGACGTGGGCACTCACCCGCCACTCGGCGTCAATGACGGTACCGGAGCTTCTCAAGGAAGTCCGCTCGGAGCGTGCGCAGGCACGGAGCCAGGCGTTGCACACGCTGTCCAAGATCGGGGATCGGCAAGCGTGGCCGGCGATCACACGGGCGCTTCTGACCGACGCCGACGACGAGGTGGCGCGGAGCGCTTGGCGGGCGGCGGTCGTGCTCGTGCCCGAAGGTGAGGAGCCCGAGCTGGCCGCAGTGTTGTCGACACAGCTCGGGCGCGGTGAGCGTGAGACGCAGCTGAGCCTCAGCCGGGCGCTGATCGCGCTCGGTGAGGTGATCGTGCCAACGCTGCGCGCCGCGATGACGGATCTCGACCCTCGCGTGCGTCAGCACGCGATCGCCACGGAACGGCTGTTGCGCGACCCGGATGCCGGGTTCGGGTTCGCGATCGAGGAGGCGAAGCGCGTCGTGGCCCTCGGCACCACCGGCAAGGAGGGGTGATGGGCAGTGTTGATCGGTGACGTGGCACGGCGGTCCGGGGTCAGCGCCCGCATGCTCAGGCATTACGAATCGCTCGGCCTGGTGCGGCCGACGGGCCGTACCGAGGCCGGCTATCGGGAGTACTCCAGCGAGGACATCCGGCGGATCTTCCATGTCGAGAGCCTGCGGTCCTTGGGGCTGTCGCTGCGTGACGTCGGGCGCGCGCTGGATGATCCCGGCTTCACGCCCTCGGAGCTCGTCGACGACCTCATCCGCCAGACGCGAGAACGCATCGCGGCTGAGACGGAGCTGCTCACCCGACTGCGTCGGATCGGCGCCGCGGAACCCGCCGACTGGGAGGACGTCCTCCAGATCGTCGCCCTCCTGCACGCTCTGGGGTCGGAGAGCGCCGGCAAGCGCCAGCGCGCGGCCCTGTCCTCCGCCGAAGAGGTTCCGGTGCCGGTGGAGGCTCTGGTCGAGGCAGTGTTGAGCGAGACGGACCCGAACGTCGCCGGAGCCCTTCGATGGGCTCTGGCGCGATCGGGCGATGACGGATTGGCGCTGCTGGCGGAGGGTCTCGGCTCACCAGCAGCAGCGGTGCGCAAACGCGCCGTCCAGTCCATCGCCGAGATTCCGAACGGTGAGGCGACCGCGCTGCTGCGGGACTCCCTCGCAAACCCCGACATCGTGGTCCGCAGGTATGCGGCTCTGGCACTCGGGGCACGTGGAGTGGCCGACGCGGTCCCGACGCTCATCGATATGGTCATCGAAGGGACGAATGACGTCGATGCCGCCGATTCGCTGAGCGCGCTGGCGAGTCGTCCCGCGTTGGCGGATCAGATCACTACCAGGATCGTTGATCGCCTCCCCCGGGGCACCGTTGAACCGTCCGCACGTCGACGGCTGACACAGGCGCTCGCGGGTATTCCGGGAGCCACAGCGTCACGGGCCCTCGCAGATCTGTCACATGACGAAGACCGTGCCGTTGCGCTTACCGCGGCATACATTCTCGGGATACGCGACGCACGATGACGGATCTTCCCTGGGGTGCTGCGTGCCCTGGACAAGGGGCCCGGCGCCGCCGAGATCCGCACCGCCGCCTCTGCCGCCGAGCGGGTCGAGAGCGCCGAGCGGGCCTACCGACGGCCGCCCGGGATCGCGGCGGCTCGTTTCCAGGCGGCGTCACGCAGCAGACGCAAGCCGTTGAGGCCGACGATGACGGTGGAGCCCTCGTGCCCGGCCACCCCCAGCGGCAACGGCAGCTCACCGAGCAGGTCCCAGGCCACCAGCACGGCGATGAAGGTGGCGGCGATGACCAGGTTGGCGACCACCAGGCGGCGGGCGCGGCGGGCCAGGGCGAGGACCGCGGGGATGGCGGCCAGGTCGTCGCGGGTGACGACGGCGTCGGCGGCTTGCAGGGTGAGGTCGGCCCCGGAGCCTCCCATCGCGATTCCGGCGTGGGCGCCGGCCAGGGCGGGGGCGTCGTTGACGCCGTCGCCGACCAGGGCCAGCCGGGTGCCGTGCCGCTGCAGTTCGTGGACGGCGCTGACCTTGTCCTGCGGCAGCAGCCCGGCCCGCACCTCGGTGATCCCGGCCTGGCCGGCGATGCGGGCCGCCGCTCGGGGGTTGTCGCCGGTCAACAGGACCGGGGCCGTGCCGGTCAGGCTGGTCAGCTGCGCGAGGGCCGCGGGGGCGCCCGCGCGGATGCGGTCGGCCAGGCCGAAGACGGCGACGCTGCGGCCGTCCAGGAGCATCACGACGGCGCTGAGCCCGTCGTCTTCGAGCTGGGCCACCACGGCGCGGGCACGCTTGAGGTCCTGCTCGGTCTCGGCCGTCCCGGTCTGCTCCAGCAGCCGGGCCGGGCTGCCGAGCTCGACCAGCCGGCCCGCCACCAGGGCGCGGACACCTCGGCCGGGCAGGGCGGCGAAGCCGGTGGCGGCGGGCAGCGGCAGGCCTCTGCGGCGGGCGTCGGCGACGATGGCGCGGCCCAGCGGGTGTTCCGACCCCTGCTCGGCCGCGGCCGCCAGCGCGAGTAGCCGGTCGGCCTCCTGCCCGGCCTCTGTCCCGGCCGTGACATCGGGCTCGGCGTCGGGCTCGCTGCCGGGCTCCCCGCCGAGCCCGACCTCGGACAGGACGCGCAGCTGGGCCAGGTGCGGGCGGCCTTCGGTCAGGGTTCCGGTCTTGTCGAAGGCGACCCGGTCGACGTCGGCCAGCTGTTCCATCACCACGGCGGACTTGACCAGCACGCCGTTGCGGCCGGCGGTGGCGATCGCGGCCAGCAGCGGCGGCATGGTGGCCAGCACCACCGCGCAGGGCGAGGCCACGATCATGAACGTCATCGCCCGCAGCAGGCTGTCCTCCACGGAGGTGCCCCACAGCAGGGGCAGCGTGAACAGGGCGAGGGTGGCGGCGACCATGACGATCGAATAGCGCTGCTCGACCTTCTCGATGAACAGCTGCGTGCGGGCCTTGGTGGCGCCGGCCTGCTCGACCATGGCCACGATCCGGGCGATCACCGTCTCACCGGCGGGCCGGGTGACCTGGACGCGCAGCGCGCCGGTGCCGTTCAGCGTCCCGGCGAACACCTCATCGCCGCTCTGCTTGTCGGCCGGGAGGCTCTCGCCGGTGATGGAGGCCTGGTCGACGTCGCCGGCCCCGGCCACCACGCGCCCGTCGGCGCCGATGCGCTCGCCCGGCCGTACCACGATGACGTCGCCCACCCGCAGGTCGGCGGCGGCCACGATCTCCTCCTCACCCGCGGCGGTGAGGCGGGCGGCCTGGTCGGGCGCCAGGTCCAGCAGGCCGCGCACCGAATCCTCGGTGCGCCTGGTGGCCACCGCCTCCAGCGCGCCAGAGGTGGCGAAGATGACGATCAGCAGCGCGCCGTCGAAGACCTGCCCGATCGCCGCGGCGCCGATCGCGGCGACAACCATGAGCAGATCGACGTCCAGGGTCTTCTCACGCAGGGCCTTCAGCCCGGCCAGGCCCGGCTCCCAGCCACCGGCGGCATAGCAGGTCAGATACAGCGCCCACCAGAGCCAGGCGGGTGCGCCGGCGAGCTGGGCCAGGCCGCCGGTGGCGAACAGCGCGGTGGCCGCCAGGGCCCAGCGCATCTCCGGCAGCGAGCCGGCTCCCGAGCGCCACCAGTGCAGCGGCCTGGGGGGTGGCGCCGGGCGCGCGGCGGCGTCGAACGTGGTCAAATCAGTCGTCACCGAAGCATCTTATATGCGCATTCACGCAGATACGCATGTAGTGAGGTTCGAGGTAGGCTTGCCGCATGCACACCTCGCTGCCCGACTTCGACATGCCGAACGAGGAACAGGTGCATCTGGCCGCCGAGTCCTTCCGCCTGCTGTCCGACCCCACCCGCATCAAGATCCTGTGGGCGCTGCTGCAGGGCGAGTCCAACGTCGCCTGCCTGGCCGAGCTCGCCGACGCCGCCCCCACCGCGGTCAGCCAGCACCTGGCCAAACTCCGGCTGGCCGGACTCGTCAAAGGCCGTCGCGAGGGCACGTTCGTGTACTACAGCGCCGCCGATGAGCACGTCCGGCGCCTGCTGTCCGAAGGGCTGTTCCACGCCGACCACCTCGACCGGGCCGGCCACGCTGACGGGACCGGCCACGCCGAGGCTCGGTTGGACGCGCCGCCGAGCGGACGGGCGGTCGCGCACGCACGCCCCGCACGCTGACCCTTCCAGCCCAGCGGCACGCCGTTCACGCGGGCAGGCCTCCGTCGTGGAAGGCCCGCGGCCCGGCGGCGACGTCGGCGCAGGTGAAGGCGTAGCGGCCCAGGAAGTCGATGTGGTCGTAGGCGATCGGCGACAGCCGGGCACGCATCTCGTCGGTGACGGCCCGGTACCCCCGAAACTACGGCGAGGGGCAGAGCAGCCGTTGATCAGGCGGTGCCTGGCCGTCGGTCGGGCCGCCGTGCAGGATGCGGTGGCCGGTAGACGATTCCCTGTCGGGCCCTCCAGCCCCGGTCCGTCGACGCCCCCGATGACGTGTAACCATGGTTGCATGACCGGGCCGGGGAGTCAGCGGGTGCTGCTGTCCTGCACGGAGCCGGCCTCGACGACGGGCGTTTCGATGCGCCCGAAGCACCCGGCCTGGACGTGGTGCTGCACGGGCTGTCGATGGTGTGCGACGACGAGCGGGGCCTGGACCGGGCCCGTCTTCGACGGGCTGTATGAGTACTTCCGACGCGCCCTGCCGCAGGGACGGGAGCCGGCATGAGCACCGAGACCCACCACGACGTCATCGCGTTCCGGCAGGCGGTGCGGGTCTGGTTTCTCATCTCGCTGCAGACCTTCGGCGGCCCGGCCGGGCAGATCGCCGTCATGCAGCGCACCCTGGTGGAAGACAGACGCTGGATCGGCCAGCAGCGCTTCAACCACGCCCTCAATTACTGCATGCTGCTGCCCGGCCCCGAAGCCCAGCAGCTGGCCATCTACGTCGGCTGGCTGCTCAACGGCACCCGCGGCGGCCTGGTCGCCGGCATCCTGTTCGTGCTGCCCGGCCTGCTCGCGCTGCTGGCGCTGTCGGCCGTCTACATCCTGTGGCAGGACACCGCTGTGGTGACCGCGCTGTTCGCCGGGATCGCCCCGGCGGTGCTGGCCATCGTCGCCCAGGCCGTCATCCGGGTCGCCAAGCGCTCCCTGACCCATCCGATCTTCGTCGCCGTGGCGGTGGCCGCCTTCGCCGCGCTCGCCCTGCTCGGAGTGCCGTTCCCGATCGTCATCGCCGCGGCCGCCCTCGTCGGCTGGAGCGTGCACAAGCTCGCCCCGCACGCTCTCGCGGCGGGCAACGGGCACGGCGGGGACGGCGGGCCGGCGCCGCTGATCCCCGACGACGCCCTGCATCACGCCCAGCCCAGCCTCCGCTCGGCGGTCAAGATCCTGGCCGTCGGGCTGGCCGCCTGGTGGCTGCCGGTGGCCGCGGTCGCGGCGCTCACCGGAACCGACAGCGTGTTCACCACCCAGGGCCTGTTCTTCTCCGGTACCGCGCTGATCACCTTCGGCGGCGCCTACGCCGTGCTCGCCTTCGTCGCCCAGCGCGCGGTGGAGACCTACGCCTGGCTGAGTCCCGGCGAGATGGTCCGCGGCCTCGCCCTGGCCGAGACGACGCCTGGCCCGCTCATCATGGTCGTGCAGTTCGTCGCCTTCCTCGGCGCCTACCGCGACCCCGGCATCCTCCACCCGTGGGCGGCTGCGCTGCTGGGGGCGCTGCTGACCACCTGGGTCACCTTCGTGCCCTGCTTCCTGTTCATCTTCCTCGGCGCCCCCTACGTCGAGCGGCTGCGCCACAATGCCGCGATCAGCGCCGCGCTGACCGGCATCACCGCCGCCGTCGTCGGCGTCATCGCCAACCTCGCCGTCTACTTCGCCGAGCACACCCTGTTCGCCGCCACCCGCACCTGGAGTTGGGGCCCGTTCATCATCCAGCTGCCCGACCTGCCCACGATCAGCCCGATCGCCTCGGCGATCACCCTCACGGCGCTCGTCATGACCTTCGCGCTGAAGTGGCCGGTGCTGCGCGTCCTCGGCGTCTGCGCCCTGCTCGGCCTCGGCACCGTCCTGCTGGGCGGCCGTCACTGATGCGGGATGTCGATGCCGGCCGCGCGCAGCTCCGCCTCGACCAGCGCGTTCAACCGGGCGATGGACGGCTCCTGGTCCTCGCGGTGGTGGTTGACCAGTCCGTACCGGGCGGCGGCGTCTGACTGGTTCCCGAACCCGGCCGGCATCGCCAGCACCGCACGGTTGGCCAGCAGCCTGTCGGCCAGCGTGGAGGCCAGCTTCTCGATCCGCGGGTCGTCCGGATCCCAGGACCGCGCATCCAAGCCGCGCTTGGTCAGCTCGACGAGCTCGGGGTCGTCGAGCGAATGTTCGAGCTGGGTCAGGAAGCTGTCGAAGATCGCCGGAATCAGCACCCGGGCCAGCACCAGAGCCTCCCGTTGAGTGGCCACGTACTCGGGACCGAAGCCGAGATCGGCGAGTCGGTCCAAGACCGCGCAGGCCCGCTCGGGCAGCAGGACCCGGTCGCCATGGGCGAGCCGGTGCAGCGTGTCGCGGCGCGCGATCAGGTCATCGATCCGTTCGCCGAGCCGGCGATGGACGTCGTCCAGGGCGGCGGCGAACCGCTCGGGATCGGCGCCGAGCAGGTCACCGATCTCGGCCAGCGGCACGCCGGCCCCAGCCAGGGTCCGGACCTGGACCAGCCGGAGCAGGTCGGCCGACCGGTAACGCCGGTAGCCGGAACCGTCGCGTTCCGGCTCGGCGACCAGGCCGAGCCGGTGATAGTGCCGCACGGTCTTGATCGTGACGCCGACGAACGTCGCAGCCTGACCGATCGTGAGCCCGTCTGCCATCGGCTCAGCGCACCTCCAGACCGTCGGCGGCCGCGGTCTCGCGAACCGCGTCGGTGACGGCACCGAAGTCCTCGCTCGGGATCGAGCCGTGGTCGCCGGCGACCTCCGCGCTCACCTTGAGGTATGGGTTGCGAGCAATCACAGGGGCGAGGGTAGCGCGCATCTGTTGCGGCTGGTCGCGACAGGAGTTGACCTTGACCTTGGGTCAGGGCGCAGGCTCGTCGCATGGCCGCCTCGAAGGGGCCGAGCCACCAGGGCCGCCGTTGGTTTTCGAGCCGCGCCGGCACCTACTGTCGCGAGATAAGGAATGACCACTCATGATGGGTAAAAGCAGCAGCGGCTTCTCCGGAGCGGGGCTGCGCAGACTGCGTGAGGTGCTGGCGCGGCATGTCGAGTCCGGGAAGATCCCCGGGCTGGTCGCCCTGGTCGGCCGGGGCGGTCAGACGCATGTCGAAGCGCTCGGGACGATGCGCCATGACGGTGGCGCGCCGATGCGGCGGGACACGATCTTCCGGATGGCGTCCACGTCCAAGCCGGTCACGATGGCGGCGGCGATGGTCCTGCTCGATGAGTGCCGGCTGCGGCTGGACGACCCGGTGGATCCGTGGCTGCCCGAACTCGCCGACCGCCAGGTGCTGAAGCGGCCCGACGGCCCGCTGGACGACACCGTGCCGGCGCGGCGGCCGATCACCGTACGGGACCTGCTGACCTCCACGTTCGGGCTCGGCGTGGACATGACGG
>NZ_JBSFPS010000225.1:0-17562 GCF_053588315.1 Streptosporangium sp. NPDC003464
GTGGCCGTGATGATCGGCGCCATCGTCGCGGTCAGCGGCGCCATCGGGTTCGTGGCCGCCGGCGCCCGGTGCGGCGCGGGCGGTCCGGCCGGGCGGCGGCCCGTCAAAGATGTCTCCGCGCGACCTCTCGCGCGACCCGCTCCAGCAGCGGACCCGCCTCGGACATGCACACGGCCGGGTCGGGCTCGATGTCGGTGAGCGCGTAGGCGGCCGTGATGCCCGCCGCCTCCAGCTCCTCGTCGCCGAGGTCGCGGCGCCCGCAGACCGCGACGACGGGGACCCCCGCCTTGACCGCGGCGGCCGCGACCCCGGCGGGGGCCTTGCCGCGCAGGGTCTGCCCGTCCAGCGAGCCCTCTCCGGTGACGACGAGGCGGGCGCCGTCGAGCAGGGCGTGGAAGCCGAGCAGGTCGAGCAGGTATTCGATGCCGGGACGGACGTCGGCCGACAGGAAGGCCAGGGCTGCGAAGCCGACCCCTCCGGCGGCGCCCGCGCCCGGCTGGGCGGCCACGCCCATCGGGCGGACGATCCCGTCGTGCTCGATGGCGCCGGCCAGGCCGTGGGTGTGCGCGGCGACGGCGGCGAGCCTGGCGAGGGCCCTTTCGAGCACCTTCACCTCCTCGGGGTCCGCGCCCTTCTGCGGGCCGTACACGGCGGCGGCGCCGTACGGGCCCAGCAGCGGGTTGTCCACGTCGCTGGCGACGACGAACTCGACATCATCAATCGCGATAAGTCCGGATTTATCGATTTTCTCCAGGTCACGCAGGGCGGCGCCGCCGTACGGCAGCTCCCGCCCGTCGGCGTCCAGGAAGCGGACGCCCAGCGCCTGCATCATGCCGGCGCCGCCGTCGGTGGAGGCGCTGCCGCCGAGCCCGAGCACGATCCGCCCGGCGCCGCGCCGCACGGCGTGGGCGATCAGCTCGCCGGTGCCGTAGCTGGTGGCGGTCAGCGCCTGGAGGCCGCCGGTCAGGCGGCGCAGGCCGGACGCCTCGGCGAGCTCGATCACGGCTGTCGCCACCCCGGCGTGCGCCGGGGTGGGCGAGGGGTCCGGGCCGGCGTCCCCGGCGGGCTCGCGCCAGGCGTAGGCGGCCCGGACCGGCTGCCCGGCGGGGCCGGTGACCTCGACCTCGACACGGCTGAACCCGCAGGCCACGACCGCGTCCACGGTACCGTCGCCGCCGTCGGCCACCGGCAGCGCGACCGTGGCGACGTCCGGGCCCAGGCCCGCCGCCACCCGGGCGGCGACCTCGGCCCCGGTCAGCGACCCCTTGAACTTGTCCGGGGCGATGACGACATGCCCTGACGACTCAGACAACCCTGCTCCCTGGTGGAGGATGGGCGGACACGCGCGCGGCCGGCGCGGCCGGGGCGAGCGCGTTCCGGAACCCGGTGAGATGGACGACCATCATCACACCCGCCCGGCGGCGGGCCCGCACCCGCCCACGGCCCGGCGGTCCGGCGTGCGTAGGCCGCGCCCGGAACCGGCCGGCTCGGCGCGCCCGCCGGGTCCGCTCACCGGCCGGCCTCCCCGCCCACGGCCACGCCCCGCTCGCCGGCCAGGCGCACCAGGCGGCGGTGGGCCGCGCCGCCGGCGCGGCCGAGCTCGTCCTGGGCGACCGTGCGCAGCTCGTCGTCCTCCACGACCGTCTCGCCGCCCACCAGGAGGCGGGCCAGCGGTGGTTGCCGGCTGCCGAAGACCAGGGCGCAGAGCGGGTCGGCGACGGCCGAGGCGAAGCCCTCACCGGTCCGCCACAGGGCGATGTCGGCGAGCTTGCCGGCCTCCAGGGAGCCGATCTCCTCCTGGCGGCCCAGGTTCCGCGCGCCGCCGAGGGTGGCGATCTCCAGGGCCTGCCGGGCGGTGAGCGCGGCCGGCCCGTATCTGGCCCGCTGCAACAGCAGCGCCTGGCGCATCTCCCCCGACAGCGAGGTCAGCTCGGAGGAGGCGCTGCCGTCCACCCCGAGACCGACGTTCGCGCCGCGCTGGAGCATCTGCGACACCCGGGCGATCCCGGCGCCGAGACGGCCGTTGGAGCTCGGGCAGTGCGCCGAGCCGGTGCCGGTCCGGGCGAACCTGCCGATGTCGGAGTCGCTCAGGTGGACCGTGTGGGCGAACCACACGTCCGGGCCGAGCCAGCCGAGCTTGTCCATGTAGTCGACCGGGCGCATGCCGAACTGGGCCAGGCAGTGCTCCTCCTCGTCGAGGGTCTCGGCCAGGTGGGTGTGCAGGCGCACCCCCTTGGCCCTGGCCAGCGAGGCCGCCTCGGTCATCAGGTCGGCGGTGACCGAGAACGGCGAGCACGGGGCGACGGCGACGCGCAGCTTCGAGGAGAAGGACGGGTCGTGGTAGGCGTCGACGGCCTCGGCCGTCGCGGTGAGGATCTCGTCGAGCTCCTCGACCACCACGTCCGGCGGCAGGCCGCCCCGGGAGGCGCCCCGGTCCATCGACCCCCGGGCGGGGTGGAAGCGGATGCCCACCTCCCGGGCCGCCTCGATCTCCGCGGCGAACAGGTCTCCGCGCCCCTTGGGGAAGATGTAGTGGTGGTCGCTGGAGGTGGTGCAGCCCGACAGCGCCAGATGGCCCAGGCCCGCGCCCGCCGCGCCCCTGACGATCTCGGCGTCCATCGCGGCCCACACCGGGTAGAGGGCCACCAGCCATTCGAAGAGCGTGGCCTCCTGGGCCAGGCCCTGGGAGGCCCACTGGTAGAGGTGGTGGTGGGTGTTGACCAGACCGGGGGTGGCCAGGCAGCCGGCGCCGTCGACCCTGGCGGCGCCCGGGACCGCCGGGGCGGGGCCGGGGCCGAGCGCCGCGATCCGGTCGCCCTCGACGTGGATGTGGCCGGAGGGGATCTCCGGGCCCACGACCGGGGCGATGTGCACGTTCTCGATCAGGGTCGCGCCCATGTGGCCTCCTCCGGCCGCCCGGCCCGCGTGCCCGCCCGGCCGCCGTCCCGCCCGCTCACTCCGCGGCCGACTTCCGGGCGGCGGCGAGCCGTACGGCCTCAATGATCTTCTCGTAGCCGGTGCACCGGCACAGGTTGCCCGCCAGCGCCTCGCGGATCTCGGCGTCGGAGGGGCGCGGGACCCGCTCGATCAGGTCGTGGGCCTGGACGATGAGGCCGGGGGTGCAGAAGCCGCACTGGACGGCGCCGCACTCGACGAAGGCCTCCTGCAGCGGGTCGAGCCGGTCGCCCTCGGCCAGTCCCTCGACCGTGCGGATCCGCCGCCCCTCGGCCTGGCCCGCCGCCACCAGGCAGGCGCAGACGGGGGCGCCGTCGAGGTAGACGGTGCACGAGCCGCACTCGCCCTGCTCGCAGGCGTTCTTGGCGCCCGGCAGGCCCACCCGCTCGCGCAGGACGTACAGCAGGCTCTCGCCCTCCCAGACGTCGTCGGCCGTCTCCTCGCGGCCGTTGACGGTGAAGCTGACGCGCATCAGCCCGCCCTCCTTCCAAGCTGTCCGGCGCGGAAGTCGTTCCATGCCCAGGTCAGGGTGCGGCGCGCCATCACGCCGATGGCGTGCCTGCGGTAGCCGGCGGTGCCGCGCACGTCGTCGATCGGCGAGGCCGCCTCCGAGGCCAGCTCGCCGAAGCGCCGCAGCACCGCGGGGTCGAGCGGGGCGTCCCAGTCGAGTTCGGCGGCGAGGAACTCCTCGGCCGCCGCCGCCCGGCGGGGGGTCGGGGCGGCCGAGCCGATGCCGGTGCCCACCCGCCGCTCGCCGGGGTGGAGCGCGACCGCGAACGAGCAGACCGCGATCACCATGGCGTTGCGGGTACCGACCTTGGAGAAGTACTGGGGGCCGCTCGCGGGGCTCATCCAGAACGCCCGGATCAGCTCGTCGGCCGCCAGGGCGCTCCGCTTGACCCCGAGGTAGAACCCGGCGGCGGGGATCATCCGCACGCCGCGGGCGGCGGACTCGACCTCGATGACCGCGTCCCCGGCCAGCAGCGGCGGGTGGCTGTCCCCGGCGGGCGAGGCCGCGCCGAGGTTGCCTCCCACCGTGCCGCGGTTGCGGATCTGCGGCGAACCGACCGTCCGCGCCGCCTGCGCCAGGCCCGGCAGGCGGTCGCCGAGCTCGGTGATCAGCCGCGCGTACGGCACGCCCGCGCCGACCCGCAGCCGCCCGTCCTCCTCGGCGCTCCACGAGGTCAGCTCGGCGACCCGGTTCAGGTCGAGCAGTGCGGCGGGCCGGCGGAGGTCGAAGTTGAGCTCCACCATCATGTCGGTGCCGCCCTGGATGGGCGCGGCCTCGGGCGTCTCGGCCTTGGCCGCCAGCGCCTCCGCCCATGTCTGCGGTCGCAGGAAATCCATGGTCAGTCCCAGGCGCAGTGGGCGGCGGGGGCGTCGTCGTGGAGCACGGCGCCCTCGATCAGCCCGTAGGGGCGGTCGGCGGCGTAGAACACCTCGTCCGGGTTGTCGAGCCCGAACGGTGTCAGATCCACCGGGAAGTGGTGCTTGTTCGGCATCGCCAGGCGCACCTCGCAGATCTCGCCACGGGCCTGCAGCACCCGCTCGCCCATCGCGTAGAGCGTCTGCTGCAGCGACAGGCTGTGGGTCTCGGCGAACGCCTCCAGCAGGCATCGCCGCACCTCACTGTACGACTTGCCGAACGGGGACCCGTCGGAGACATGCCGCCACGCGGCCGAGACCTCGGTGGCCAGGACGCGGTCGAAGGCGGGCTGGAGGGTGGTGTAGTCGTCGACGGCGAAGCCGTGGAACTCCGAGCCGGTGGAGTTCAGCACCATCAGGTTCTTGAGCCCGGAGACCACGGTCGAGGTCCCGTCGCGGTCGTGGTGGACGACACAGGTGCGCACCTCCCTGCCCGAGCGGACGAAGGAGTGCCGCTCGTCGGCGGGCCCCTGGGTGGGGATGCGGTCCCAGAAGTATTCCTCGATCTCCACGCGGGCGTGGTGGACGGCCGGCTGGGAGCTCACGTAGTGGCGGGCCAGCAGCAGCGCGAAGTCCTCGATCTGGTCCACGCCGTGCTTCCTGGCGAAGGCGTAGGTGGTGTTCTTCTGCGTGTCCGTCGGCAGCACCGCGGCGTTGTCGCCCCGCAGGTGCGTCTCCCGCATGTCGCCCGAGAGCGCGGAGCTGACGTTGATGTCCTTGATGTGGTGGACGCCGCCGTCCCTGACGACGCGGACCAGGCGGGTCTCGGCCTTGCCGTAGCGGTTGGGCCCGAGGATGACGGCCATGTCTAGCTCCCTCGATACGTCGAGTAGGCGAACGGGCTCAGCAGCAGGGGCACGTGATGGTGCTCGTCCGGGTCCCGGACCGTGAAGTCGATCGAGACCTGCGGGTAGAAGGTCTCCACCCGCAGGGCGGCGAAGTAACCGCCGGTGTCGAAGACCAGCCGGTGGGCGCCCGCCCCGGACGTCCAGCCGCCTATCCGGCCGTCGGCGTCGGTGACGCCCTCGGCCAGCACCGCCCCCGCCCGCTCCAGCCGTACGGCGACGCCGGCCGCGGGCCTGCCCAGCGCGGCGTCCAGCACATGTGTGGACAGGCTCATGCTCGCTCCTCCTCTCTCATGCGACCTCCTCCTCCGTCATGCGGTCTCTTCCAGCAGCTTCGCCACGCGCAGGCGGGTGATCTCGGCGAGTTCGGCGCGGACGACCCCGTGCTCCGCGTCGTCGTCGTTACGCAGCCGCCCGCGCAGCCGGCTCAGCATCTCCTCGGCCGTCAGGCCGGTGGCGCAGACCAGGTAGACGTGGCCGAACCGCTCCTCGTAGGCCCGGTTGCCCTCGGCCAGCCCGTCGAGCACCGCCTGGCCGGCCGCCGCCACGCCGGACTGCTCCCGCCGGGACCAGGACGCCTCCCGGCCGGCCCCGCCGGCGCGCTCCCCGATGCGCGGGTGCGCCTCCAGCGCCTCCTGGACGTCCGGCCAGGCCAGGGCGCGCACCGCGGCGACAGCCGTCTCGGCCAGCTCGGCGAGGTCGCGGTAGGGGCGCCGCGCGGCCACCTGACGGGCGAAGGCCCGGGAGGCGCAGCACGTCAGCAGTCCGGCCTCGGCCTCGGCGACGCTCAGCGCGTTGAAGCCGGCCGTCCCCGCCGGCGGCGTGGGGTTCACGTTCGGCATGACAGCAGTACACACACCGGTCCCCGGCGCGGTCCAGCAGCGGGAGGTCCGAAGGGGGCCAAGGGTTTGCCCCGGGTTTTCGTGTCATGCTCCAAACCGGGGCGGCCCGCCCCGGCCGGGGGCCCGCGACGGCCGGAAACCGTCGGCCCCAGCGCCTAAACTGAGCCCATCATGACTTCTCTCTCCCTCATCGGCGGCCAGGTCTCCGTCACCGGCGGCCTGGCCAAGGGCGGCCTGCAGTACGCCTCGGACATCGGCGCCGAGATGATCCAGGTGTTCGTCAGCAACCCCCGCGGCTGGGCGCTCGCCGCGGGCAACCCGGTCCAGGACACCCGGCTGCGCGAGTCGGGCGTGCTGTCCTTCGTGCACGCCCCCTATCTCATCAACATGGGCTCCCCCAGCGCCGACACGCTGGAGAAGTCGGTGGCGACCGTACGGCACGGCCTGCAGCGCTCCTACGCGATCGGCGCCGCGGGCATGGTGGTCCACACGGGGTCGGCGGTGAGCCAGTCCCGGGAGGCGGCGCTGCGCCAGCTCCACGAGCACCTGCTCCCGCTGCTGGAGGAGATCCCCGACGACGGCCCCGACCTGCTGCTGGAGCCGATGGCCGGGCAGGGCGCGATGCTCTGCGCGACCGTCCAGGACCTGGAGCCCTATCTGGCCGCCCTCGACTGGCACCCGAAGGCGGGCATCTGCCTGGACACCTGCCACGCCTTCGCCGCCGGCCACGACCTGTCGACCCTGGAGGGCGTCGGGGAGACCCTCGACGCCCTGCACGCGATCGCCCCGGGGCGGCTGAAGCTGATCCACGCCAACGACTCCAAGGACGTGTGCGACTCCAAGAAGGACCGCCACGAGAACATCGGCGCGGGCCACATCGGCATCGAGCCCTTCGGCGAGCTGATGCGTCACCCGGTGGCCGCCGGGGTGCCGCTCTGCATCGAGACCCCGGGCCCGGTCGACAAGCACCGCGAGGACATCGCGCTGCTGAAGAAGCTCCGCGACGCCTGAGACCGCGCGGCCACCGCCGCCGACCTTACGGCGTGGGGGACCTGGGCGAGGTCGGCGACCCGTGGCGGTGACAGCGCGGGCCCGCCACCCGCGTCCCGACGCCCGCCACCGGATCGAGCACCGCGCGGTCACCGCTGACGCCGCCCGCCGGCGAGCCCCCTTGCCCGCCGGCGGGATGAGACGGGACGCCCGGTCTCGTGATCCGGCCGCCCCCGCGGGCCAGATCACGGGCCGGCCCACGGGCTGGCGCGGACGTCCCGTCACACCGGAGAGCGCCGGGCCCTCCCCCCGATCCGGGGCCCGGCGACCGGACGGCCGGCCGTTTCCGCGACCGCCCGGGACTCCGCGCACCAGGACCTGTCCGAGCCTCCCGGCTCTGTCCCCCCCTGGTGCGGCGGGTCCGGCTCTCCGATGAAGGGAACACTAGAGGGGCGCCCCGGCGGGCGACCGCTCCTTTCCGGCCAGCGCGTCTAACGGTGTGTAGTCGTCGATGTGCGGAGAGTGTCGGCGCGACGAGCGGCGGGACCGGAGCGACGAGCGGTCGATTCCCACGGCGGCACGCGCTCCGGGACGCGGGTCCGACGGGCCCGCGGACGGCGCCCGGCGGCTCATCTGAGCGCGCCGGAGGCCAGCGAGCGGTCCTGGAGCTGGCGGTCGCGGACGAGCTGCTCGCGGACCTGGCGGGTGTGGCGGCGGCTGACCGGCAGCGTCTCCGAGCCGACCTGCAGGGTCACGCGGCCGCCGTCGAAGCGCATCTCGCTCACGTGCCGCACCGAGACCAGCGTGCTGCGGTGCACGCGGATGAACCCCGATCCGGCCCAGCGCCGCTCCAGCGCGGCCAGCGACATGCGCACCAGATAGTTGCCGTCGACGGTGTGCAGCCGCACGTAGTCTCCCCGCGCCTCGGCGAAGCGGACCGCCTGCTGGGCCACGAAGCGGGTGCGCCCGCTCAGCTCGACCGGGATGACGTCCTCCGGGACCGGCTCGCCCGCCGCCGGCGTCATGGACTCCAGGCGCCGTACGGCCTCCGCCAGCCGGTCGGCCCGGACCGGCTTGAGCAGGTAGTCGACCGCCTCCAGGTCGAACGCCTGGATCGCGCAGTCCTCGTGGGCGGTGACGAACACCAGCCGGGGCGGGTTGGGGAAGGCCCCGATGAGCCGGGCCAGGTCGAGGCCGCCCAGGCCCGGCATCCGGATGTCGAGGAACACCCCGTCGAGCCGTTCGCCGGCGCCGATCATCTGGACCATGTCCTGAAGCGCGGTTATCCCTCCGGGGGCGGTGGAGACGTGCTCGATGCGGGGATCGTGGCGGAGGAGGTGGGCAAGCTCCTCCAGCGCGGGGACCTCGTCGTCAACGGCCAGGACTCGCAACATGGATCCACGCTGCCCCGGAACCGCGCCCACCGCAATAGAAATGTCAACTTTAAGTAAAACTATGACTACTAATAGCTATAACTCGGGGGGGACCTTGGGCACGCGCAGCCGTATTCTGGTACCGGCGCCCAGCTCGGTCTCCACGACGAGCCCGTAGCCCTCCCCGTAGATCCGGCGCAGCCGCACATCCACGTTGGCCATGCCGATGCCGCCCTCGTCCGGCCCCTGGCCCCGGTCGTCGGCCAGCAGCCGCCGGGCCCGCGCCGGGTCCATGCCGAGCCCGTCGTCCTCGACGGCGATGTGGACCTCGGGGCCGGCGTCCCTGACGACCACCTGGACCTCACCGGCGCCGCCGGTGGCGGCTATGCCGTGTTTGATGGCGTTCTCGACCAGCGGCTGCAGGCACAGGAACGGCACCGGCACCGGCAGCGCCTCCGGCGCCACCCGGACGGTGAAGCGGAGCCGCTCGCCGAACCTGGCCCGCTCCAGCAGCAGGTAGCGGTCCACGCAGCGCAGCTCGTCGGCCAGGGTGGTGAAGTCCCCGCCCCGGCGCAGCGCGTGCCTGGTGAAGTCGGCGAAGTCCATCAGCAGCTCGCGGGCCCGCTCGGGGTCGGTGCGGACGAAGGAGGCGATCGTGGTCAGGGAGTTGTAGACGAAGTGCGGGGAGATCTGCGCGCGCAGCGCCCGCGTCTCCGCCTCCATCGCGCGCCTGCGGGAGGAGTCGAGCTCGGCCAGCTCCAGCTGGCCGGAGACCCAGCGGGCGACCTCCGTGACGGTCCGGACCAGCGCCGCGCTCACCTCGGCGTCGTAGGCGGCCAGCGCGCCGATCACCCGGCCCTCCACGGTGAGCGGCACCACCGCCGCGCCCCGGATCACGCAGCCCGGCGTGTCGCAGGCGAGCACACCCCCCGCCACCACGTACGGGCGTCCCGACGAGAACACGGTGCGGGCGTGCTCGGGCGCGTGGTCGCGGTGGCAGTCCGTCGCGCCGTCCCAGGCGAGCACGCCGTCGATGTCCGTCACCGCGATGGCGCTGGTGCCCAGCAGCGCGCGCAGGTGGCGGATCGCCTTGCGCGCGGAGTCGCGCGTCAGGCCGGCCCGCAGCGACGGGGCCGCCAGCGCGGCGATGTGCAGGGTGGCGAAGGTGGCCTCGTCCGGCAGGCCCGCCGGATTGCGGGGGGCGGCCGGCCGCCGGCGGGACAGGACGAACCCGAGAAAAGTGCTGGCGGCGCAGAGCAGCACCCAGGCACTGGTCGACCACATGCGGGAAACCGTAGTCAACCGCTCCGGTCAATCAGGGGTGAACGCCGATCACGGCGGGCCTTCGCCCGGTTCCTCCTGATAGGAGTAGCGCTGCTCGCGCCACGGGTCGGCGACGTTGTGGTAGCCGCGCTCCTCCCAGAAACCGCGCCTGTCCTCCAGCAGGTATTCCACCGCGCGCACCCATTTAACGCTCTTCCAGGCGTACAGGTGTGGGACGACCACCCGGACCGGGAACCCCCGTTCCGGGGAGATGGGCTTGTCGTCGAGCTCCAGGGCGAACAGCGTGTGGCCGCGGGTGAAGTCGCTCATCCGCATGTTGGCGCTGTAGCCGTACTCGGCCCAGATCATCACGTGCCTCACCTCGGGGGCGGGCGGGGCCATCTCCATCAGAGTCGCCGCGGACACCCCCCGCCACTCGTTCCCCATGATCGAGAACTTGGTGACGCAGTGGAAGTCGGCCAGGACCGTGGTGCGCGGCAGTTCGGAGAACTGCGGCCAGGTGAAGCGGTGCTGCTCGCCCGAGGCGGTCGCCCCCATGACCCGCAGCTCCCACGTCGCCGGGCGGAACGTGGGCACCCGGCCGTAATGGATCACCGGACGTCCCCGGGGGACGTACTGGCCTGGAGGCAGGCGAGTCTCCTCCCGTGGAGTTTCGGACTGCTCCACCATCACTCCCCTCGCCGTTGTCCCCACCGGCACGGGGTGGTCCTGTTCCCCGGCGGCACGGGGGCAATCCTGCCATCGCCGGTCCGCCGCCACCGCAGCGGCCACCGGATAACGCCCTCCGCCGTGTCGGCGCAGGGCGCCTGCCGCGGTCCGGACGCCGGTGGCCGCTCCCGGTCGGCGGGCCGGCGTGTCCCGGCGGTGCGCTACTATTGCCGGCGATGCGTACTGCGTTCTGGTTTTGGTATGGCGACGGACCCGTGGGTCGGACCGTTCGCCGCCAGATGCTGCGCTGACAGCCAGGCGAACGAAGGCCCCGGGTCCGTTACGGACCCGGGGCCTTCTGCGTTCACGGACCTTTTCATCGAAGGAGAGACATGGTCATCGTCATGGGCCCGGATGCCGCCCCCGCGGACATCGAGGCGATCGTGGAGACCATCGGCGCGGCGGGCGGCGAGGCGTTCGTCAGCCGCGGCGTGAGCCGTACGATCATCGGGCTGGTGGGCGACGTCGCCCAGTTCAGCGCGCTCGACCTGCGCGGCATGCGCGGGGTGGCCGACGTGATGCGGGTGACCGCCCCCTACAAGCTGGTCAGCCGCGACAACCACCCCGAGCGGTCCACGGTCCGGGTCGGCGGCGTGCCGATCGGCCCCGGCACCGTCACCCTGATCGCCGGCCCCTGCGCGGTGGAGACCCCCCAGCAGACCCTGGAGGCGGCCGAGATGGCCAAGGCCGCCGGGGCCACCCTGCTGCGCGGCGGCGCCTACAAGCCCCGCACCTCCCCCTACGCCTTCCAGGGGCTGGGCGAGGCGGGTCTGCGCATCCTCGCCGACGTGCGCGAGCAGACCGGCCTGCCCATCGTGACCGAGGTCGTGGACGCCCACGACGTCGAACTGGTCGCCTCCTACGCCGACATGCTGCAGATCGGCACCCGCAACGCGCAGAACTTCGCGCTGCTGCAGGCGGTCGGCGGCGTCGGCAAGCCGGTCATGCTCAAGCGCGGCATGAACGCCACCATCGAGGAGTGGCTGATGGCCGCCGAGTACATCGCCCAGCGCGGCAATCTCGACATCGTGCTGTGCGAGCGCGGCATCCGCACCTTCGAGACCGCCACCCGCAACACCCTGGACGTCTCCGCCGTCCCGGTCGCCCAGCGCCTGTCGCACCTGCCGGTCATCGTCGACCCGTCCCACTCCGGCGGCCGGCGCGACCTGGTCCTGCCGCTCACCCGCGCCGCCATCGCGGTCGGCGCCGACGGCGTGATCATCGACGTCCACCCCCACCCCGAGCAGGCCCTCTGCGACGGCCCCCAGGCCCTGGTCGACGGTGACCTGGACGAGCTCGCCCGGGTGATCCGCGAGTTCCCGCCGCTGGTGGGTAGGACCGCGGTCGGCGACGCCCTGGCGTCCGCCTGACCGTCGCCCATGTCCGACCCCGCGTTTCAGCCACGCCACGAGCGCCCGTTTCTCCCGGCGCGGCCGGCGCCACAAGCCGCCGGCCGCGCCCACGGATGACCGGACCCACCTCCGGCGGGGATGCGCGCCGGCGGGACGGGCTCAGCCCTCCAGCTTGTACTCCTGGAGGGATCCGGCGAGCTGGACGGCCAGCTCCTCGGCGTCGAGACGCTTCTCGATCTGCCGCAGGTCCGCGATCTTGGCGGCGGTCTCGGCTCGGCGGGGCGCCAGGAGCGTGCAGCAGTCCTCGTCGGGCAGCTCGGAGATCTCCAGGGTGCCGATACGGCGGGCCTCGGCCATGATCTCGGTCTTGTCCAGGCCGATGAGCGGCCGCAGGATCGGCAGGTCGACCGCGTCGTCCTGGGCGGTGATGTTCTGCAGGGTCTGGGAGGAGACCTGGCCCAGGGAGTCACCGGTGATCAGCGCTCCGGCCCGGAGGCGGCGGGCGACCTCCTCGGCGGTCTTGAGCATCAGGCGGCGCTGGGAGATGACCGCGAGCCGGTCCTGACCGGAGGACTTGATGGACTGCTGGGCCTTGCCGAACGGGACGACCCAGAGCCGGGACCTGCCCTGGAACTTGTCCAGGGCGCGCACCAGGGCATACGCCTTGTAGATGGACTCCGACGTCGTGAACGGGATGCCGGAGAAGTGCAGGAAGTCCACGCGCAGGCCGCGGCGCATCATCCGGTAGGCGGCCACCGGCGAGTCGATGCCGCCGGACATCAGGACCAGGCCGCGGCCACTGGTGCCGACCGGCAGGCCGCCCTGACCGGGTGTGCCGCCGGTGAAGACGAAGACCTCGTCCCGGTCGACCTCGATGGAGACGACCAGCTCGGGGTTCTTCAGATCGACCGGCAGGCCGTAGATGTCGTTGAGCTCGCCGCCGATCGAGCGGTCCATCTCCATCGAGGTCATCGGGAAGCGCTTGTCGCGGCGGCGGGAGCGGACCGCGAAGGAGACGCCGCGCCTGACGTCCTCCCGGTCGGCCAGCAGCTCGATCGCCGCCTTGGTGACCGCGCCCGGGTCCTTCTCCACCCGCCAGGCGCGGTGGATCCAGACCAGGCCGGGGACGTAGGAGACCCGCTCGGCGACCGCGTCGGCGACCGCGGGCGCGGTGCCGTCCGGCAGGAAGAGCGCGATGACGCCGTGGCGCTGGCGCACGTCCACCTTGAAGTCGAAGTCCTTCAGGGCCGCCTTGATGTTGGCCTGCAGCCGCTGCTCGAAGAGCTCGCGGTTGTTTCCTTTGAGGACGACCTCGCCCAGTTTGAGCAGAACGCAGGGCTCTCCCAAGGCGGACATGGTCATGCTGCAACCTCCGGTGGAACAGTGAAGTTCGGGGGATATACGGGCCTACCGCCCAGTGTGGCGCGTAACCGCCTCAAGACAACGCCTCGACCTAGTCACTTTAGTCCGCCTCACGACCGTCCGGAGCGGCACCGGGGCTCGACGCGGCACAGGGGCTCGCACCGGCGCGGCGGCCCGGCCCGGCACGGGGACTCATCCCGGCACGGCGGCCCGACCCGGCACGGATCCGGTGAACGCCCGGCGTGACGTGGAACGGGGCCCCGGCGGACGGGCCGGACGCTCGGCGCATGATGAACCCCCGTTGACGGACGATCGTCCGTCAACGGGGGAGGAAGGTCAGGTGCCCACGGGATCCGGTGTGCGCAACGGCTCCGCGCCCACCTGACGGCCAGCCGGGTCCGCGGGATGGCGCCGACGCGCGGCGCCGCCGACCTCGGCGATCACGCCATGCCACCCGGCTCCGATTCCGATGCCCCTACGGGCCGGCCCTCTCTCCGTCAAAGGTCATGACGGGTGGCTCTTCTTTTCTCTGTACGGCCCCCGCCGCAGCGGTTGCTCTGAAATGCGGCGGAGCGACCATGCAGGCAGCCCTCGCCTTCCGAGGCGGATTCCGCCTTCTGTGCCGAGCACACCCTGACGGCCTCACCGTGGACGTTCTCGGTCTTGCCGATCTCCCTCCCGTCCGGGCCGTTCCGCAAGGTCGGCGGGAGAGTCCTTCACCTGTCCGGGCGGACCTAGTTGTTGTTGTTATTGTTGTTGTTGTTCCCGCCCCGCAGGTTGTTGTTGTTGTTGTTATTGTTATTGTTGTTCCCGCCTCCGTTGTTATTGTTGTTGTTATTGTTGTTGTTCCCTCCTCCATTATTGTTGTTATTGTTGTTATTGTTGTTGTTGCCCCTTCCGTTATTGTTGTTGTTATTGTTGTTGTTGTTTCCCCTACCGTTGTTGTTATTATTATTGTTGTTGTTGTTATTCCCTCGGCCGTTGTTGTTATTGTTGTTGTTATTGTTGTTGCCCCGGCCGTTGTTATTGTTGTTGTTGTTATTGTTGTTGTTACCCCGGCCGTTGTTGTTGTTATTGTTGTTGTTGTTGTTCCCGCCTCCGTTGTTGTTGTTATTGTTGTTGTTATTGTTGTTGCGCTTCCGCGGCGGACGTGCCGCCGGGGTCAGCAGGGAAGTGGTGACGGTCGTGGCCGTCACGCCCGAGGTGCTGGCGCCGGCGGACTGGGCCGGCAGCGTCGCGGGAGCGATGAGGGCAGAGGCCACCATCACACCAGCGGCGAGAGCGTTTCTGGCCTTGGTCATAGAGATCACTCCATGTCGCGTTGGACGCGTCCGGGCGATACCCGGGCGATGAAAACGCCGGACCGGTATCACGGAAGACGCCGACACGGCGCGGAACCTGAATTCGACGCTAGTTGAGGAGAACTGGGAGGGTCATCCCAGTGAGGCAAAAGGCTCGGTTTCGGTGTGATTACTTCCCGGCCCCGAATAGCCACTCAGAGCGATCGAACAATTACCTGGAGTCATTATTGCCGGGGCGGAGGCAATGGGAGACGGGACGGCGGGCGGGCCGGCCAGGGTCACGGGCGCGTAAGCGACGCCCCGAGCCGATCACGTGAATATCCGGCCGACGGGCCGGGACCACCGCCACGGTCCGCCCCGGCTCCGCACGGGATGTCTCCGGCTGCCCCGCGGAGCAGTTCTCAACAGCGGTCGTTCACCAATTTCCGGCCACGAGAACACAGTCCTCACCCAGAAGGACATGGGAGACCCGATGCCGGCCGTACCGGCGGCCGGGCCGGCGGAGAGCGGAGGGGCCACGGAAGGGCCCACAGGAAGCGGAAGGGCCCGCGGAGAGCGGAAGGGGCCGCCCCACCGGGGCGGCCCCTTCTCTCACGTCCCGTCGCGGACCTGTCAGCCGAAGAAGACCTCGGCCTCCTCGTAGCGGCCGACCGGCACGGTCTTCAGCTCCTTGGTGGCCTCGGCGAGGGCGACCCTGACGATGTCGGTGCCCTGCAGCGCGACCATGATGCCGAAGTGGCCGTCGTGCACGGCGTCGATGGCCTGCAGGCCGAACCGGGTGGCCAGCACCCGGTCGAAGGCCGTCGGCGTGCCGCCGCGCTGGATGTGGCCGAGCACGGTGGTGCGGGCCTCCTTGCCGGTCCGCTTCTCGATCTCCTTGGCGAGCACCTCTCCGATGCCGCCCAGCCGGACGTGGCCGAACGAGTCGAGCTCACCCGCCTGGAGCGCCATCTGGCCCTCGATCGGGTGCGCGCCCTCGGCCACCACGACGATCGGCGCGTAACGGGTCTTGAAACGGGACTCGACGTAGGCGCAGACCCGGTCGATGTCGAAGGGCTTCTCCGGGATGAGGATGACGTTGGCGCCCCCGGCCATGCCGGCGTGCAGGGCGATCCAGCCCGCGTGGCGCCCCATGACCTCACAGATCAGCGCGCGGTGGTGGGACTCGGCGGTGGTGTGGAGCCGGTCGATCGCCTCGGTGGCGATGTTGACGGCGGTGTCGAAGCCGAAGGTGTAGTCGGTGGCGCTGAGGTCGTTGTCGATCGTCTTCGGCACGCCGACGACCTTGACCCCCCTGTCGAAGAGCTGCTTGGCGACGCCGAGGGTGTCTTCGCCACCGATCGCGATCAGCGCGTCGACGCCGGTCTCCGCCAGGTTGTCCTTGATCTTCTCGACGCCGCCATCGATCTTGATAGGGTTGGTCCGCGACGAGCCGAGAATCGTGCCGCCACGCGGCAGAATGCCCCGGACGGCCTGAATGTCCAGCGGCATGGTGTCGCCTTCGAGCGGACCGCGCCAGCCATCGCGGAATCCGATGAATTCATGCCCGTAGACGCTGGTCCCTTTGCGTACGACTGCGCGGATAACGGCGTTCAGGCCGGGGCAGTCGCCGCCCCCGGTTAGCACTCCAATACGCATGGCATCCTCCGGTGGTGGTTCCGAGGCAAGACGGCCAGACTAAATGGGGTGACGCGGCCGGTGCGGGATTTCCGGCGCCGACGCAACGCATTCTGCCTGCTGATGTGGCCAATGGTCTAGACCAAATTGGAGGAGTCCTCACATGTCGCTTCTCGCCATCGGTGTTGGAACGGCCGGTGGTGTGGAGCGCCGGCTGTCATCCCAGTCTTCTCCATGCTCCTCACGCGTCCGCGCGTGAGGAGCACGTCACGCGTCCGCGCGCGAGAAGCACCTCACGCCCCGCTCCGCCACCGGCCCGCCCGGGTCCGGGGTCCGCGGCCGTCGCCGTCAGGTCAGCGGCAGCACGCACGAGGGGGTGCCCACCGCGAACACCTCTCCGCCGAACCGCGGGATCCCCTCCTCCAGCGCCAGTACGGCGATGCCGTCGGAGCGCTGGTTGGCCACATACATCCGGCCGTCGGCGATGGCGAAGTGCCGTGGCCAGACGCCGCCGCAGGCGACCTCCCCGATCGGTTCCAGGCCGGGCGTGGAGAGCACCGAGATCGTGTCGGGCCCCCGGTTGCCGACGTAGACGTACCCGCCGGACACCTCCAGGTGTGAGGGGTGGTTGGGGCCCCCGGCGGTGCTGGCGGGGACGGCCCGGATCTCGCGCCAGCCGTCGTCGTAGACGCGGACCGTGCCGTCCAGCTCCCCGGCGACGTACCAGTGCTCCCCGGAGCGGGCCATGTGCCGGGGGCCCATCCCGGGCGCGAGCCGTACCGGGCCGTCGGGGTGCGGTCTCACCTGGCCGTCGACCACGTAGCGGCGGACCTCGTCGGCGCCCAGGTCCGTCACGTACAGCACGCCGTCGGGGCCGAAGACGGCCTGGTGGGCATGGGCGCCGTCCCGGTAAGGGAAGATCGACACCTCGGTGAGGAGACCGGACCCGTCGATCCCGTGCACGCTCACCGTGCCGTCGCCGTAGTTGGCCACCGCGAGCAGCGCGCCCGACGGGTCGACGGCCAGATGGCAGGGCGCCGACCCCTCGCTCGGCCGCTGGGCCAGCGGGGTCAGGGCGCCGTCGCCGGCCCTGCCGAAGACGCTGACCGTGCCCCTGTCGCTCTCCCCCACCGCGTACAGGACGGGGAGGCGGGGGTGGACGGCGAGGAAGGACGGGCCCGAGGCCACCGTGGTGCCGAGCCGTACGAGACTCCCCAGCTCCATCAGCGTGATCCCCACCCCCGACCCTCCGGTGTCCGGGGTGTATCCACCGACATACGCAACCTCAGCCATCATGCTCCCGTCGTAAAGGGCGACTTGTGCCGCTCGCAGGTCAATCATCCCTTCATGCCCGGGTTCACCCCCAGGTTCACCCCCCGCACGGCCGCCCGGCGCCCGCGCCGGCCGCAGGCCGCCGGGGCAGACCCGGAACGATATTCCATTGACTGAGTCCCGTGCCGGAGCCCGCCCGGACGGCGACCCGAGCTGAGGCGCCGGCGAGCGGCGCG
>NZ_JBSFPS010000226.1:0-17461 GCF_053588315.1 Streptosporangium sp. NPDC003464
GTAGGTGTCGGGGTGGTCGGCGGCGGCGAATGGCATCCACAGGCCACCCACCCGGGACAGCAGCCCCTCGCTCTGCCACTC
Organism: Streptosporangium sp. NPDC003464; assembly: GCF_053588315.1. Taxonomy (NCBI): domain Bacteria; kingdom Bacillati; phylum Actinomycetota; class Actinomycetes; order Streptosporangiales; family Streptosporangiaceae; genus Streptosporangium; species Streptosporangium sp. NPDC003464. The sequence goes on from NZ_JBSFPS010000226.1 coordinate 82, forward strand.
CCGCGCCGGCGTTTTCATCAGTTCAGTTGCCGGCGATGTAGGCCCGCGTCACCTCCTCGGTGACCCGGGAACCGGCAGCATCCCAGGCCTCGGCCCTGAGGGAGATCGCGCCGCTGCCCTTGGGCGCCTTCGCCACGGCCGTCCAGACGCCCTGCTTGGACTTCATCTGGGCTGGCTTCCACGTGGCTCCGTCGTCGCTGGACCACCAGGCGCGGACACCCTTGACGGCCGCACCGTGTGATCCTTCCTGGTGCCCGACTGTGAGCGTCACCTCGGTGTTGCGCTTGGTGGCACGGTTCAGCTCGTCCAGCTGCTGCGGCACCATCGAGATGTCGAGCAAGGGCAGTACCGTCGCGCTGCCGGTGGTACTGCTCGTGAACTCCCACTCCGTGTGCTGCCTGGTGGACAGCGTCCACCAGGGCTGGTTACGCCTGGCGTCCGTGACGAGGCGGTAGGAGGTCCTGCCGCTGGGCACCTGGACCTCGGCGTAGCCCGAGTTGCTCTTGTCCAGCAGCTTCTTGCCGTCGGCGTACAGCGTGGTCGAGAAGGAGTCCTCCTGCGCGGGCGGAATGCTGTAGTGCCCGGCATTGTCGACGTAGCTGGCCGAGTTGATGCCGATCAGGTCGCCTTTTCGGTAGGCCGACGCTGCTTCAGGACGCGACAGGGCAGGCTGGAGTCCGCCACGGAGGACGGCGTGGAGCCAGGTGCTGGACAGCTTTCCCGGCTTCCGGTACGCGACGGGAGCGGACATCATGGTGCCGTTCATCGGGATCGGTTGCGTCGGCGCCAGGTTCGGGAAGAAGTACTGCGACCACGTCGTGTCGCCGGTCGAGACGTACTCCGCCCGCGCCATGGGTGCGACGTGCTGGCGCAGGCTCGCGAGAGAGGTCGAGGTCGACGGACGCCACATGTGCCTCGTGTCGCCCACCTGGCTGTTGGGTTTGAAGGCCCGGTAGGACGTGTCGATGGCGACGGTATTGGTCGAGTCGGCCCTGTAGGCCAGATCGTGCGGCACGGCGGTCTCGGCGAACACGAGGTCGTAGGTGTACGGGGTGTTGGGTGTGCCGGTGAGGCGCACCGTCAACGGGCCCGGCTTGGTCAGGGCGCGGAGCCGCTCTCCCTCTGCCAGGTCAGTCGTCATGGTGAGCAGGGTGTCCGGGTACACGCTGATCAACAGCGGCTCGGGGACGTTGTTGTAGATGATCACCGCGACGGCCCCGGCGTTCAGGGCGTTCTGGACCTTGGCCACGAAAGTGATGGCGCCGCGTTGCACCAGGGCCACCTTGCCGCGGACATCGGTCGCCGCGAAGTCCTCCGGCCTGCCGAGTCCTGCGTCGACCACGGCGGCCTCGACGACACCGTCGATCTTGTCGGATCCCGATGCATAGTCGGTCACGATCGGGGTGGTGGTCGGCTTGACGGTCTCCGCCTCGAGCGGAGGCTTCCTCAGCGACGTATGGGTGTAGTACTCGAAGCTGCCGATCGTCACCGGGTCGGTCGGGGTGGCGTAGATCGGGTAGCCGGCACTGAGGCTGAACATGTGAGATGCGCCGGCCCCGTGCGCGTCCAATCTGATCTGACCGACGGCCAGGCTGGTGGGCTCTGTCGGCTGGTCGGCGTCGACGGTGATCGGGACGGCCTTGCGGGCATCGAGGGTGACGGTGGCGTCAGCAGTGACGGACACCTCCGGATCCATGACCGACGAGAGCCGGTTCATGAAGACACCGCCCGGCTGGTAGTCGCCGACATAGGCCAGGACCGAGTAGTTCCCCGCCGGCACCCGGACGGTTGCCCGACCGTCCTCGACCGGGATCCCGGACTCGAAGTAGACGTTCTTGTCGTCGACGTTCATGATGTCCACGGTGGTCCGGCCGCCGGCCGGCTGGCCGTCCCGGTTGGTGATGTCCACGGTGAGCTCCATGCGGACCGGTTCCTTGTACCAGCCGACGGTCGTCCGTGCCTGGCGTCCGTCCTGGCCGGTGGCGACGATGGCGCCACCGAAGAGTCCGGCCTGACCCGTCTGCGGGTTGACGATGACCGGCACGGAGGCAGTGCCGCCGGCGGGCACCGTCACCGAGGAGGCGCCGACCGAGAACTGTTCCGGCGCTGGGGCATTTCCCTTCTCGTCCTTCACGTTCGCGGCGAGAGTGAGGGTGACGGCGGCGCTGCCGCTGTTGCGGTAGACGAGGGTCTGCGTCGCCGCACCGGAGTTCTGAGGGTAGGGGAAGTAGCCCATGGACAGGGACGCGGGTTCTGCCCATACCGTCTGCGCCAGGGCCTGGGGCACGAAGACCCGGCCTGCCCCTTCGTGCCACACGGAGGCTTTCCCCGTGGGCTGGGCACTACCCATCAGGATCGACTTGATCTGCTGAGCGGTCAGGTCCGGTCGCTGGTGCTTGAGCAGTGCGGCAGCCCCGGCGACATGCGGTGTCGCCATCGAGGTGCCGCTGGCGGCTGTATAGAGGTCGTTGACGGGCGCGCCCATCGACGTCCCACCGGCACGGGCAGCGACGATCATGTTGCCCGGTGCTGAGATATCGGGCTTGAGCCCCCCAGTCACCGGCACGTGGGCCCTTCCCGCTGAAGTCCGTGACGGCGTCATCGTCGTCCACGGCGGCGACTGTCAACGCCGCGTCAGCCGATCCGGGCGCGTTGACTCCCTCGGTGCCCTCATTGCCCGCTGCTGCGACCACCAGGGTGCCGTAGTCGTCCGCGACCTTCGTGACGGCCTCCGACCAGGGATCGGTGCCGTCGGTGTAGTAGCCCCGTACGCCGAGGGAGAGGTTGATGATGTCGGCCGACTGGTCTTTGGCGGCCCACTGGAGGCCGGCGACGAGCCAGGATAACTCGCCGGCTCCCTCATCGTTCAAGACCTTCCCGTTGATCAGGTCCGCGTCGTAGGCCATCCCCTTGTTGGCGGGATCACCGACGCCGCGGCCGGCGGAGATGGAGGCGACGTGGGTGCCGTGACCGAAGTGGTCATCAGCATCACCGGTGCCGGAGAAGTCCTTTGCCGCGACCACCGCTCCGGCGAGGTCGGGGTGCTGCTCGTCGATGCCCGTGTCGAGGTCGCGATCTTCACGCCGGTTCCGGTGAACCCCTGTTCCCAGGCCTTCGGTGCACCGATCTGGGGTGCGCTGTCGGCGTCCGTGGGGAAGATCGGAGCATCGAGCCAGACCTTGTCGACGCCGGCTTTCATGGCGGCGGGGACGAAATCGATGGCCCTGTCGCCTGCGACCGAACCGGCGACTGCGTCGATCAACTTGAGGGGCCACTCCGCGCTCAGGCCGGGCAGGGTGGTGAGATCACGGGCCGAGCGTCGCTTCTTTGTCGGGTCCCGCTCCACGATGACCTGGGTGGCCTCCTCAGTGGCACCGCCCTTGGCAGTGTTGACGGCAGCGTCCGCCAGCAGGCTGACGTTGAACAGATTACGATCCAGGCGCCCCGGCACGAAGCCGGCTACGTCATCCGGGATGACGTACATCTGATCGTCCAGCTCGTACTGGTCGAAGCCGGGAACGTGACCGTCCTTCCGGGCCGCGGGATCGATGGTCGCGCTCTGACGTCCGTCGGACGTCTTCACGACAGTGACACGGTCGCCGGTGATGAGAGTGACCGTGGCCGACGAGGCCGGGACCACTGACGCATCACCCTGAACCCCTGTCCCCAGCGGTGTCGACCCCGGTGGAGCTGCGCTCGACGGGGAAGCGCCCAGCGTGGAGACGACCAGGGCGGTCGCCAGCACAACTACGGACGAGATTCGACGGTTGGGCACGTTGTCCCCTTACGCTCGATAGCGCAGTCCCTCCTGCTGTCCCTGTCCTCGCCCGGCGTGCAGGACCTGCCCGAGGCCGACGCGATCACGGTGGCCCGCGAGGCCAACGACCAGCTCGCGGAGATCGTCGCCTCGCGGCCGACCGTTTCCAGGCGTTCGCCGCGATCCCCACCCAGTCGCCGGCCGCGGCCGCGGCCGAGCTGGAGCGGGCGGTGGGCGAGCTGGGCTTCCCCGGCGCCATGCTGTACGGCCGCACCGGGGACAAACTGGCCGACCACCCGGACAACGACGAGCTGTACGCCACCGCCGAGCGGCTCGGTGTGCCGCTGCACTTCCACCCGCAGACGCCGGTCCAGCCGGTGATCGACGCCTACTACTCCGACATCGGCCCGATCGGCACGCCGCTGGCCGGAGCGGCAATCGGCTGGTACTACGACCTGGGCGTGCAGTACCTGAGGATGATCTTCTCGGGTGTCTTCGACCGGTTCCCCGACCTGCAGGTGATCGCTGGGCACTGGGGCGAGGTCGTCATGTTCTACCTCGACCACACCGGATTCTTCGCCGAGGCCGGGGGCCTTCAGCGGCCGCTCGCGGACTACTTCAAGCAGAACTTCTGGGTCGCGGGCAGCGGCACCAACAGCCCCCGCTACCTGCGCTGGACCGCCGAGGTCATGGGCACCGACCGGATGCTGTACTCCACCGACTACCCCTTCACCTACGGCTTCCGCCCAGGCGGCTTCCCCTATGTCGACACCAGCAACGGCGCCGCCCGCTCCTTCCTGGAGGACGCGCCCTTCACCGACGAGCAGAAGGCCGACATCGCCCACCGCAACTGGGAACGCCTCACCGCCCGCGCGGCCGAGCGCCCGGCGGCCTGAGACGACCGACCGCCGGAGGAGGGCCCGCGGGCAGCGGTGGGTGGCGTTCGTCGCGGTCGCCGTGCCGTCCACGACGCTGACCCTGACGCCGCGGCCCTTGGACGACATCGCTGTGATCGCAGTCGGGGCTGGATGCCACCCGCGAGCAGTCCGCCGGCTGCCTCGTCCGGACGGACCAGCCACTGATCCTGGAGCCGGCCGGGCCGGTTACCCGCCATGCGCTTGACGTGCGGCCTGCGCGGTGACGCGTTCAACGGCCTGGACGGCGACCTCGGGCTGGTCGACGAAGATGTAGTGGCCGCTGTCCGTGGCCGTGCTCAACTTGCCGCCGCTGGACAGCGCGAGCCATTTGCGCTGGCCCGCGGCCCACGCCTGCTCCAGGCGCGGCCCGTACTCGGGGACGGCCGCGAGATACTGCTTCCCGTGCTGGATCACCTCCACCGGGATGTTCCCTGCGGAACGGACCTTGCCGTCGGTGATGACGAGCTTCTCCGGGTTCTCGCCCCGGAATATCGCCAGGTTCTGTGCGCGCAACTCGGCCGCCGGGCCGGTGGCGGACTCGGGGATCGCCTTCGTGATGTCGTCCACCATGGTGGGCGGGGTGGCGTCCATCAGGACCAGCCCCTTGACCCTGTCCTGGTGGTCGGGGGCGTACCTGGCGGCGATCAGCCCGCCCAGCGAGTGCCCGGCCAGGACGACCGGGCCGTCACCGGCGACGCGGTCGAGCACCCCGGTCAGGATCTTGCCGGTGCCGGAGAAGCTCTGAGGGCCGTCCGGCTGGTCGCTCGCGCCCGCGCCGAGCCGGTCGTAGGAGCAGACCCGGTTCTGCTTGCTCAGCGTCTTCTGGATGGCGGCCAGCTTGTCCAGCCCATCGCCTCCCCCGTGCATCAGGACGATGACCGGCCTGCCCTTCTCCGGGTCACCCGAGCAGGACACGTTCACCGACCGGCCCGCGACATCGATCTTCTCGGTCCCGGAGATCGGGGCGGCATCGGCTGTCCGCGTGGCGGGGGCGAAGGGGTCCCAGTTCTCCACCGCGTCGCCGTCGCAGCCGGCGACCCCCGCGCCGAGCGCGGTGCAGCACAGCGCGGCCACAACGGATGTCTTGATCTTGCGGAACATGAGGTCCTCCAGTAAGGGAGCCGGCGCCGGGATGACGCGCACGGCGGTGCAGCGGGGAAGGCGGACGGAGCGCCGTGGCCGCGCCGTAACGCTACGGATCGGGCGGTCCAGGATCGTCCCCGCACGGTGGACATTCGCCGGTAGCTCGCGCGAGGGACAGGTGCGGCCTGTCGGAGAGGGGGCGCGATCGCCGTGATCTGTCGTGCGGTGCGGATGCCGCCGGACATGTACGCGATCCGCGGCGACGTCGAACGCCGTGACGTCGAACGCGGCGACGTCGTACGACGGATCGCCTGTGCGCCTGTCCCCCGTGCGAGCTACCGGCGAGTGTCCACCGTGCGGGGACGATTCCGGACCGCTGGATCCCTAGCGTTTCCCGGCGTAGCGGCGGCGCCCCGTCGCGGAGTCCCCCCACATAAGGGAGTCGCCATGCGGTTGTTGAAACAGCTCGTGCCCGTCGCGGTGGTCGCCTTCGCCGGCGGCGCGATCGTGGGCACGGTGCAGGGGAGCCCGCTCCTCACTCTGCTCCTCGGCGTCGCGACGGCTGTGCTCGCCGTACTCGTGTACGCCCGCGTGGTGCGGTGGTCCGAGCGCCGCGCACCGGTGGAAGTGGCGGCGCAAGGCGCCGCCCGTGCCATCGCGCGAGGGGCGCTGATCGGGGCCGCGTTGTTCGCGGCCGTCATCGTGAACATCGCTCTCGTGGGCGGCTACCGGATCGAGGGCCAGGGCTCGCTGCCGGGCGCGGTCGGGCTGCTCGGCTTCATGGCCGCCGCCGCGGTGACGGAGGAACTGCTGTTCCGCGGCATCCTGTTCAGGATCGTCGAGGAACGCACGGGGACGTGGCCGGCGCTGGCGCTGACCGGCCTGCTGTTCGGCCTGTCGCACCTGTTCAACCCGCACGCCGACCTGTGGGGCGCGATCGCCATCGCGATCGAGGCGGGCGGCATGCTCGCCGCCGCCTACGCCGCCACCCGCACCCTGTGGGTGCCGATCGGCGTGCACTTCGGCTGGAACTTCGCGGCGGCCGGCATCTTCGGCACCGAGGTCTCAGGCAACGGCGCGACGCAGGGGCTGCTGCACGGCGTGACGTCGGGCCCAGCCCTGCTCACGGGCGGCGAGTTCGGGCCGGAGGCGAGCCCGTACGCGGTGGTGTTCGGCCTGCTGCTGACGGCCGTGTTCATGTGGCTGGCCCGCCGGCGCGGCAACGTGGTCCCGCTCCGACGCGGCGCGACCGCTACGCTCGCCCGATGACCGACCTACGGCGGGTCACGGACCTGTGGCGGCGGTGCGACGTCGTGATCCGGGATCTACCGTTCGGGCTGCTGCTGGCGGTCGCGTCGCTCCTGCCGGCGCTCCACGGCAAGGGGACGCAGGTCGGCGACCTGCCGGCCCGTCCCTTCGACGCGGTGGCGCTCGTGGCGATCGCCCTGGAGTGCCTTCCCCTCGCCGTGCGTCGGCGGTGGCCGGCCGTGTGCCTGGCTCTGGTGTCGCTCGGCTTCGTCCTCGACGAGCTCCGCGCCTACCACGTGTTCGCGAGCAACGCGATGCCCATCGCGCTCATCAGCGCGGGCGCCCACCTGGAGCGCCACCGGCGCGTCACCGTGGTCCTCCTCTCCGTGGCGTACGTGCCGCTGGCGCTCGCGCTCGGCCGGCTCGGCGCGACCGAGAAGGTGGAAGGTTACGTGGTGTTCTACCTGGCCCTGGCCCTCGCCTGGGGCATCGGGGCCTGGCTGCGCTCCACCCGCGCCGCCGAGGTGGAACGCCGCCGCCACGTCGCCGAGGCCACCCGCGCCGCCGAACGCACCCGGATCGCCCGCGAGCTCCACGACGTCGTGACGCACCACGTGACGGCGATGGTCGTGCAGGCCGAGGCCGCCCGCTACCTGACCGCCACGCCCGACCGCCTGGAGGCGGCCCTGAGCGCCGTCACCGACACCGGCCGGCGGGCCATCGCCGACCTGCGGTACATGCTGGACCTGCTCAACCCCGGTCACGACACGGACGGCAGGACGCCGTCCGCCGGCGACCTGCACGCGCTCGTGGAGCGGACGCGCCGGGCCGGGCAGCCGGTGGAGTTCGCCGAGGAGGGCAGTCCGGCGGAATCGGCGGGCAGCGCCGAGTTCGTGACCTATAGGGTCGTGCAGGAAACCCTGACGAACGCCCTCAAACATGCCCACGGTAGCCGCACTGTGGTCCACGTGCGCTACGGCCGGAAGGAGATCAGCGTGGAGGTCAGCACCGACGGCTCCGGCTCCGGGGCCGCCTCTCCCGGTGGCAGCGGGCGGGGCCTGGCCGGGCTCCGCGAGCGGGTCGGTGCCCTGGGCGGCGAGTTCAGCGCCGACCGGCAGGCGGGTGGCGGCTTCCTCGTGCGGGCCCGCATCCCCGTGGGGAGCCCATCGTGAGCGCGCCGGTCCGGGTCCTGGTCTGCGACGACCAGGCGCTGATCCGCACCGGGTTCGCGACGATCATCGACGCGCAGCCGGACCTGGAGGTGGTGGGCGAGTGCGGCGACGGCCGCGCCGCGGTCGACCTCGCCCGCCGGCTGAGCCCCGACGTGGTCGTCATGGACGTGCGCATGCCGGTGCTCGACGGCATCGAGGCGACCCGCCTGCTGGCCGGCGCCGGCGTGGCGGACCCCGTCAAGGTGCTCGTGGTGACCACGTTCAACCTGGACGAGTATGTCTACGAGGCACTGCGCGCGGGGGCGAGCGGGTTCCTGCTCAAGGACGCGCCGCCGGCGCAGCTCCTGCACGGCATCCGCACCGTCGCCTCGGGCGCCGCGCTGCTGGCACCCGAGGTGACCCGGCAGCTCGTCGGCCGGTACGCCTCCCGGATCCGCCCCGCCCAGGACACGCCCGACGAGATCGCGCTGACCCCGCGCGAGCTGGAGGTGCTGCGCCTCATCGCCGACGGCCGGTCCAACAGCGAGATCGCCGCCACGCTGGTGATCAGCCAGGAGACCGTCAAGACGTACGTGTCGCGCATCCTGACCAAGCTCGACCTGCGTGACCGCGTGCAGGCGGTGGTCTACGCCTACCGCAGGGGTCTGGTGACCTGAGGCACACCGCCGGGGAACCTCGACGGGGCGAACGCCGCAGACGTCAGGAACCGTCCGTGGCCCTGTTCGGCCATCGGCGTGCGTCCGTCGGCCCCGGTGCGGCGTGTGCACGCGACGAGCGGGCCGAGACGACGTCGAGCAGTTTGACGAGCCGATCGAGCTGTTCCGGGTCCAGGCGGCCGGTCGCGGGCGCCAGGGCACGCCGGATGTCGTCCTCCACGCGTCTGGCGAGTTCGAGCCCGGCCGGGGTCATGTACACCTCGACGACCCGGCCGTCTTCGGGGTTCTTGCCGCGTTTCAGCAGCCCTCGGCGCTGGGCGCGGTCGATGAGTCCGGACAGCGTGGACTTGTCCAGGCCGAGGTAGGCGGCCAGTTCGGTAACGCGTGCGCGGCGGTCGCGGAGGATGCCGAGCACCCGTAGCTGGGTGAGCGACAGATCGTGCTCGCCACCGATGCGGGTCAGCACGCCTGCCACCTCGAAGGTGGTCCGGACGAGGGCGTCCATGGCATCGTCGGCGGCGGTCATGCCGTCATGCTAGTCCGGCATGGTTGGTAATGCCAACCATGCCGGGGCGAGGAACGCCTGCACCGCGGCCGCTCCGAGACGCCTCGCGGCCCGATCCCGCGCCAGGTGATCGACGGATATCGCATCGTTCGCGCCGCATCCGTTGACATGGTTTGTATTACCAACCACTATAGAGGTAGTTGGTAAAGCAAACTATTTTCTGGAGGCCGCCATGCACGCTGCCGTCATCCGGGCAGCCGACGCCTCGCCGGTCTATCGCGAACACCCCGACCCCGCGCCGCACCACGGCGACGAGCTGGTCGTCGAGGTCCTCGCGGCCGGCCTGCACCATCTGACCAGGGCCAGGGCGAACAGCTCGCACTACTCCGGCAACGGCGTGTATCCGCTCGTCCCCGGCGTCGACGGCGTAGTACGCGACGAGGAGGGCAACGTCCGCTACGTGGCCCTGGACGACACCCCTCTGGGGACGTTCGCCGACCGCACCCTCATCGACCCTAGCCGCAGCGTGATTCTCCCCGACGGCATCGACCCCGTGCGGATCGCCGCCGCGATGAACCCTGCCATGTCGTCCTGGGTCGCGCTGCGCCGACGTGTCGACTTCCACGCCGGCCGGCGCGTCCTCGTCCTCGGCGCCACCGGCAACGCCGGACGGATGGCGATCCAGATAGCCAAACTGTTCGGCGCCGTCCAGGTCATCGCCGCCGGCCGCGACGCCACCCGTCTGAGGGCGCTGACCGCGCTCGGCGCCGACGAGTCGATCACCTTCGACCAGATCGGCCGGGCGGCCGACGTCGACGTGGTCATCGACTACGTGTGGGGTGAACCCGCCGCCCGCGCCATGATCCCGATGCTCACCGCCCGTGCCGACCGCGCCGCCCCGCTGACCTGGATCCAGATCGGATCCATCGCCGGACGGACCGCGCCGATCCCCTCCGCGGCGCTGCGCTCCGCCCGCCTGCAGATCGTCGGCAGCGGCATCGGCTCGGTCCTCGCCCGCGACTTCCTCGCCGAACTGCCGGAACTGGCCTCAGCGGTGACCGCGGGCGCGATCGACGTACGGGCGCGCGCCGTACCCCTCGCCCAGGTCGCGCAGGCGTGGACCGGCGAGACCGACGACCGCGTCGTCTTCGTCCCCTAGCAAGCCCTTAGCCGTCACCTCCGAAAAGAAAGGCGTGACTTCGTTGAGCAGCAGGAGGAAGCGGGCCCTGGTCGTGGGTCTCGGCGTCAGCGGCATGGCCACGGCGATCGGCCTTCGGCGCATCGGCTGGGATCCGGTGATCGTGGAGAGAGCACCGGGCCGTCGATCGGGTGGTTACTTCGTCGTGTTGTTCGGCGCCGGCCAGGCCGCCGCGCGGCGACTCGACATCCTCGATGCCATCCCCGACCGGTCACCGCCCGGCGGCATCACCTACACGGTGGATCGCGCCGGCGTCCGCAGACCCGGCCTGGGGTTCGGGGATCTGCCGGTCTCGCCTCGCATGATGCTGCGCGGCGACGTGGAACGTGCCGCCTTCGCCGCGCTCCCGCACGACGTGGAGATCCGCTACGCGACGACCCCCACCCGCATCGAGCAGGACACCTCTGGCGTCGAGGTGACACTCGAACACGACGGTGGGTCCGTGACCGAGCGATTCGACCTCGTCGTGGGCGCCGACGGGTTGCGGTCCACGGCCCGCACGACAGGTATCTGCACCGGCTCGGCTACATGATCGCGGCGACGCTGCTGCCGGGCCCGGTCGGCGGGCTCTCCCCGCACGAGGGGGCGAGTCTTCTCGAGCCCGGCCGGGCCATGTGGGTCTTTCCGTTCGCCGATCACCCGCCCACCGTGCTCTTCTCGTACCGTACCGACGACGTCGATGCCGAGTTCACCGGTCGGCCCGCCGGACGGGTGCGCGCCGCGTACGGACCTCAGCCCGCGGGCCGGCTGCTCGGCGAGGCGCTCGACGCGCTCGACGCCGCCGACGAGTTCTTGTTCGACTCGGTCGAGCAACCCCGCATGGACGCCTGGTCGCACGGCCGGGTTGTGCTGGTCGGCGACTCCGCATGGTGCCCCAGCCTGTACGCCGCCATGGGGATCTCCGCCGGGCTCGCCGGAGCCGACCTGCTCGGCAGCATGCTGCACCGTCACCCCGGCGACATCCGCGGCGCTCTGCGCGCCTGGGAGACGCAGCTCCGCCCGCACATGACCTACTACCAGGCCAACGGCGTCGAACAGCGGTATTTCGTCACCCCCGGCAACCAGCGGCAGATCGCCCTCCGGCCCCTCATGGCGCGCAGCCTCCGGCTCCCGGTGATCGGCAACGCCTTGCGCTCCCTGCGAAGCAACACCAGGTCCATCCGGGAACGGGAACTGGACATCGCCCACGCCGGCTGACGACCACCCGCTCCGCATGCACGCGCTCAGACGGTGATGCCCGCCCGGACAGCGTTCGCGAGCTTGCGCCCGTAGCCAATGGTCAGCACCGTTCCAACCAAAAGCGGATCATCGCCCGCGGCCGGGACCCGGCAGCCTGCCGATGACACCGCAGGGCCGCAGTGAAGTCGCAGACCGGGTGTGACCGTATGTTCGGCAGCCATCCACTGACGCGCAGGCGCAGCCGTTCCGCTGACCACGTTGTGATCACGACCAGGAGTGAAAGGTGATGCAAGATGCCCACAGTTCTTGGCGGTACGCCGCCGGCTGACCGGGTGGCCGTTGTCACCGGCGCCTCGAGCGGTATCGGAGAGGAAGACGTACAGGTCCTGGACCATGTCGACGGTGCCGCCTCCTTCGGGGAGGAGCCAGCGAGCTGTGCTGCCGGTGGTGGCCGCGACTTCCATGGTCGGACCACGTGCTCGACGGCTGCTCGTACCGCACTGCTTCGGCGACATGCGCGAAAGGGGCGTGCTGGGCGATCAGGAATCTGGATCAGCAGGGCGCCGAATCCGAGGTCGTTGCTCACCGGCCCGGCCGCGTAGCGGATCCGGCCTTTCCAGCTCATCGCCGCGTCATGCAGGCGCTGGGGCGAAGAACCGTAGCGTGCTGTCCAGTTCGAAGGCCGGGAGCTCACCGTGCTTGCCGGGGTTGGCGTGCAGCGTCTTCTCGGCTGAGGCCGCCACCCCGCCCAGGCCCAGCACCGCCGCGCGGACTCGGGGTTCGGCGGCAACGGACGGAACGCCGAGTCCGCAGCCCAACGACACGCCCCAGTAGCCCACCGGGCCGGCGCCGACGTGCTCGAGTTGCTGGACCACGTCCAGGACGGCCTGCCATTCCGGGACGGTCCGGCGGGCTACGAGCTGTGCAGGGCGAGCAGGGCCAGGGTGTGGGCGCCGACGTTGCCCTCCCACACCTCACGCCGGCCCGCCGCCAGTCGGGCGGTGAGGAAGCGGTGGTCCTGGGCGGCGGGCGGCTGGGCGCAGCCGAGGGCGGCGTTGGCCAGGACCGCGATATCAGAAGCTGGTCCTGCGATTAGCTTCTGATATCGGGAGATATCAGGGGCTCTGATGGGAGGGCGGCGTCGGCGCGTTGATCGGGCCCAAAGTCCCGAGGCCACGCTCAGGCCAAGTCCGTTCGGGGGTCGGCCAAGATACGACGGAAATCGGCAACCAGTGATCTTGAGTTGAACTTGCCGCAGGTGAGGTGCTGGGGCGGATCGGCGTCGGCTGCCCGACCAGGGACAGCGATGCGCAAACGCGGCCGGAGGCCCGATCTTGTGTCACCGTTCGCAGTGGACTTCTTCGCGTACCCGCTCAGATCGGTCAACGGCGCACCCGATAGCGCAGGTGAAGCACCCGGTTGCCCTGAATCATCACGTCAGGATCCTCCAACAGGTGCTGCGCGTGGACCGACCCGAAGTAGCGCTTGCCGGACCCGAACACGACGGGTACGACGTCCATGCGCACCTCGTCGATCAGGCCCGCGGCAAGCACCTGGCCACCGACGTCGCCAGCGGCGACCTCGATCAAGCGGTCACCCGCAAGCTCCTGCGCCTTGGCCACGGCTGCCTCGACGCCGTCGACGAAGTGAAACGGCGCCTCGGGGTCCCAGCCCTCGGGCCGCGGCCGGTGCGTCACGACGACCACGTGGTCGATGCCGCTCGGAGGCTTTCCGTCCCAGCCGTCCGTCAGGTCGAAGACGTGGCGGCCGACGATCGTGACTCCGATCTGGTCCCAGTACGAGCGGGTGTAGTCGTAGGAGGTCTGCGACACCTTCAGCGCGCCGCTCTCGTCCAACGGGACGTCACCGCTGGACAACCAGTCGAACAGCGGTCCGGGCTGGTCATTCTCGTCCGCGACGAAGCCGTCCACCGACACCGAGCTGTACATGACCACCTTGCCCACGGGGCTCTCCTCTGCTTCGGGGTGCCCCAAATTAGCGTGTCGTGAGCTGTCGCTCTTGTAAGAAATCAATCGGCCGGCAGCGGCCAGCCGTCCAGCGCGTGGCCGGGATGTTCGCGCAGGAACCGCCGCCGGACTTCGACGTACCGGGTCGGCGTGAGCCCGGTGAACGCCCGGAACTCGTGGCCGAAGTGGGCCTGGTCGAAGTAGCCTGCGCCACCGGCGAGGTCGCCCCAGTCGATCGGTCCGGCGGGGTCGATCGCGAACACGGTGGCGGCGAAGCGGTAGGTGCGGGCCAGTCGCTTCGGCGTGACGCCGATGAGCTTCTTGAACCGCTGTGCCAGATGAGTGCTGCTGACACCGGCTGCCACGCTCAGGTCGCCGATCGCCACCGCCCCGCTGGTCGCCGCGATGACGCTGCTCGTATGGCGGACCAGCCCCAGGCCGGCGGTCTCGCACAGCCGTCGCATCAGCTCCTGCTCGAGCAGCGTCAGCATCTCGTGCGGTCCGTCCGCCGTGGCCAGCCGGTCTCGCAGCTCAGCAACGGCGGGCCGGCCCCAAACCTGCTCTACCGTCACCGGCCGGTCACACAGCTCGGCCGCCGGCATCGGCAGGAACGGCGCCAGCCCCCACGGCTTGAAGTGCACGCCGACGGACCGGGTCCGGAGTGGGTAGCCGAACTCCAGCGCGCGGGTGGGCATGGTGACCACGCAGCCGTCGGCGTACTCGGCCGTCTCGATGTCGGTGCCGGCGCGGATGCGGAACGGCGCCCCGAGGTTGACGATGAGCAACGCCGCCGGCATCGGCGGCAGCGTCAGCCGGGCGTACGGCGGCGCACCCTCCAGGTAGTAAAGGTCGTCGATCAGCCTGTCCAGCGGCGGTCGCGGCACTCTGGACACGTACTCCACGCCCACAGTATCGCCGACGCCCCGCCGGCATCGAGCACCGGGATGGTCCAGCCGCGCTGCCGCCGGAACGGGCGAGCGTCCGGCGTTACGCAGCCGGCAGGTCGGTGAGGTCCAGGCGCCGGTCGGTGCGCAGCTGGATCTCACCGTAGGGGGTCATATCGGTGTGGAACAGCAGCGTGAGCCCGCGCCGGTCGGCGTCGGTCAGGACGTTCTCCCACTCGGGTAGGGCGAGGGTGTCCTGGATCATCAGCGTGTTGATCAGACCGAGGGCCGACTGGAGAATGTGCAGGCACAACACCCCCAGTTCCTGTACTTCGCGCCGGTTGGAGGCGAGCTCTCCGCGCTTGCCGAACCTGTTGTAGTCGTTGACGCCGTTGTAGTTCTCCACCACGTTCAGCCCGGATTCGGTCTCCCGCTGAAGATCGCGGTCGCGGAGCCAGCGGGCCAGGAAGGCGGTGCGCTGGGCGCGGCCGACCTCCAGCATCGCGGCGTAGGCGGGGTGGGTGGTCTCGCTGGTGAACCGGCGTGGCAGGGCCTCGGTGGAGGCGGTCCGCAGCCGGATCGCGGTGGCGTACCTCATCATGAGGTCGTAGCTCTGGGTGATGATGTCCCACCGGATCGGCCTGGTCAGCGCGGGTCCGAGCAGCGGGTAGGAGAAGTCCTCGCCCCGGCCGGGCACATACAGCTCCGTCTTGTTGATCTGCTTGAACCGGGCGACCAGCTCGAAGTCCAGCAGCCGGGTGATCCCGAACCCGACGAACGAGGCGCCGTGGGAGTCGACGAAGTTCTGCTCGATCTCCATGTCGGTGCCGTGCCGCATCGCGCCCTCGACCGTGGCGTGCACCTCGGACGCGGCCCTCCGCTCCCGAAGGTGACCCCGGCCCCGAAGTAGCGATGAGCTAGATCACGGTTACGGTTCGCGGTCGCCACGGATTGTGCGTGCCGGGGCGTAGGGGGTGTTTCCCCGTTTGATCGTGTTGCCCTAGGCTGTCGTCGACTATATGGCGGGGCAGGTGAAGGCCGATCCGGCTCCGTTTGCGGAGTACCGCCAGTCCAACCGGCAGATCGAGCGGCCCGACCACCTCACCCAGGCGGAAGCCGACAGCCTCACCCAGGTCAAAAGCCGCAGTCCGCTCCTGGAACGGCTCAGCACCCACGTCACCGCCTTCGCCGATGCTCACCGGCCGTTACGGCGACAGGCTCGACGCCTGGCTCGCCGGCGCCGACAACGACGACCTGCCGCACCTGCAATCCTTCATCCAGGGCATCCACCGCGACCACGCCGCCGCCCTGGCCGGATCCACCCTGTCTCACAGCAGCGCCACAGGCCAAGCCTTGGTCACGACGGTCATCAGCCCCTGATGTCCGGCCACTTTCAGACGGCGCTGATCGGAGCCGGGGTCTCGGGGAGCTGCCAGCTGCCGCCGCGGTCCTCCTTCGAAAAGCGCGCGGCGAGATCGGGGACGTGCAGGAAGCAGGCCAGCGCGGTGGCGGCCTGGAAGGCGTCGATCGCACGCTGGGTCATCGGCATGCCCAGGCGTAGGAGACGCGGATTCACCTCGCCCTGGATCTCGTCGACGAAGGGCCGCAGCACGCTGTCGTAGTTCGCCAGTGCGGTCGGCAGATCGTCCGGGTGCCGGTTGATCTCGCCGGCCAGGACGTAGGCACCGACCAAACCGCCGGAGACGCCCATGCCGCTGTAAGGGGAGGCACAGTGGGCGGCGTCGCCAGCCAGCTAATGGAGAACACGCCGCCGACCCCGGGCGTTCAGGAGGCGCTGGCCACGATCGCCGCCGCGGCGCGGGACGCCTACCGGGCGGCTCCAACCTGCGGGTGCGCTCCTCGGGCATCGTGCACGAAGCCGCGATGACCCGCTGGTTCGCCGACGAGCGCATGCCCGGCCCGGCCTGCATGGTCGGCGTCAGCGGCTGGGACCCGGCCGCGGCCCACCCGGACCGGGGCCCGGTCATCTGCCGCCGCTGCCTGAAACTCACCCATACCGACCCCGCCGGCGAGCAACTGGCACTGTTCGCACCCGACCCGGACCAGGCCTGTGCCGAAGACGGCGCGGATGGCGGCGCCTGACCAGTCGAACCCGCAGCGCCCTGGTCGGCGAGCTGCGCCGCCACGAGATCGGCTTCACCTCGCTGCACGAGAACCTCGACACCACCACCCCGGGCGGCCGGTTGGTCTTCCACGTCTTCGCCGCGCTGGCCGAGTTCATCCGCGAGCTCATCGTCGCCGGCACCCGCGAAGGCCCGCGGCCGGTGATGAAGCCGACGGGCCGCCCGATCCCTGATCGACACCTGGACCCGGCCCGGCGAACCGCGCAAGGACGACACTGTGGCCGCTGGCCTACAACCCATGACCACCACCGAGACCGCCGCACTGTGACTGGGCCTGTCGTTAAGGAAGCTGTCACCAGGTACACCTGAGCGCGTTTAGCCTGATCAGCGCCGGGAGCGAGGCCCATCGTCGGTGACCGAGACGGCGCGGCGTGTCGCCCAGCTGGCAGGTCGGGTGATCCTCGCCGATCGTTTCGCGCACATCGGTGTGCCTTGCGCGGGTCAAAGTGCCTTCTTTCGTCACACGGCACCTCCGGCTACGCTGCCAGATGATCTTGATGGTCGATCATGGCATTCGCGAAGGGAAGATCTTGACTATTCGTCGTATCAGCATCATGACCGCCCCCCTGCTGGTCGCAGCGGCCATCGCCCTGCCGGTCACGGCCGCCCACGCGTCCGGGATGTCGCAGACGGCGACGGCCCAGGTGGCCGCCGACTCCTGCAGCAGGGC
>NZ_JBSFPS010000227.1:0-17325 GCF_053588315.1 Streptosporangium sp. NPDC003464
GCCAGGTCCGGGTGCGCTGCAACGTCGGCGGCGTCCCCCTCGCTGGCTGCCTGCAGAAGGTCCTGGAGCCGCCGATGCGCCGGTCCGGCGGGCAGGAGGCACAGCCGCTGCCGCCGGCGCCTTCACGGCCTGTCACATGACCTAGTCCATGACGACGACCTGGCGCAGCACCTCGCCGGCCCGCAGCGCGGCCACGGCGTCGTTGAGGTCGGCGAGCTTGATGCGGGCGCTGATCATGCTCTCCAGGTCGAGCTTGCCCGCCTTGTACAGCTCGGCGAAGAACGGGAAGTCACGGCGGACGTCCGACCCGCCGTACATCGAGCTGAAGATGTTCTTGCCCTCGAACAGCAGGTTGAAGGCGCTCAGCGGGACGGTGTCGTCCATCGCGCCCGCGCCCACCACGATCACGTCGCCGCCGCGGCGGGTGGCCTGCCAGGCGGTCATGATGGCGGCGGACTTGCCGACGGCCTCGAAGCCGTAGTCGAATCCCCGGCCGCCGGTCAGCGACCCGAGCGCGTCCATGAGCTGGTCGGGGGTGATGGCGTGGGTGGCTCCGACCTGCTTGGCCAGCGCGTGCTTGGACTCCAGCGGGTCGATCGCCAGGATCGTGGTCGCGCCGGAGATCCGAGCCCCCTGGATCACCGACAGGCCGATACCGCCGCAGCCGACCACGGCCACGGTCGAGCCCGCCCTCACCCGGGCGGTGTTGAGCGCCGCCCCGACGCCGGTGGTGACGCCGCAGCCGATCAGCGCCGCCGCCTCGTAGGGCACCTCGGGGTCGATCTTGATCGCGCCCTGCCAGGGCACGATGATCTCCTCGGACCAGGTGCCGCACCCGGACATGCCGAACGCCGGAGTGTCGCCGCCGTAGCGGAAGCGGGCGTTGACGAAGCTGTCCATTATGTAGGTCATGCACAGGAACGGCTGGTTCACCAGGCAGTTGGCGCAGGTGCCGCAGGCGGGGGCCCAGTTGATGATGACGTGGTCGCCGGGCTGGACCGTGGTCACGTGGTCACCGACCTCGACGACCTCACCCGCCCCCTCGTGACCGGGGAGGACGGGGAGCGGCATGGGCAGCACCCCGCTGATCACCGACAGGTCGGAGTGGCAGACGCCGGTCGCCTTGATCTTGACGCGGACGTCCGTCGGGCCCGTCGGGGTGAGGGTGAAGTCGTCGCGGATGTCGAGCTTGTCGTCGCCGACGGCATGCAGAAGCGCACCACGCATTGGGGGTCCTCCTAGTTCTCCTCAAGGGAGAGGGCGGCTTTGGGACAGGACCGCACGGCGTGCCGGACACGGTCCATCATCTCCGGCGGCGGCTCAGGCAGCAGCAGGTGCAGCTGGTCGTCGTCGTCGAGCTCGAAGACCTCCGGGGCGAGTCCTGTGCAGACCGCGTTGGCCTCGCAGACCAGATAGTCGACCTTCACTTTCATGTGAGCCTCCTAGACCGGGATGGTGAGCTTACGGTGATCCCATGAGATCACTCGAGTGGGCTCCACCACGAAGGCGACCCTCTTGCGGCCGGTGTGGGCGACATACTCCGTGAGGAGCTCCTCGGCGTCAGGCATTCCCGCCATCCGCCGGGAGACGTTCATGCCGACCTCAAGGATGCCCTCGGAGTCGTCGATCCGCCGGGCGACGCCGTACACCAGGACACCGCGCAGGTCGGAGTATTCGTCGCCGGCCTCGATCAGGCAGCTCACCCGGGCGTCCCGCTGGATGTTGAGCGCCTTCTGGGCCTTCCCGTAGGTCCAGAACGAGATCCGGCCCCCGGACAGCCCGTAGAACATGGTCACCAGGTGCGGTGTCCCGTCAGGGTTGACCGTGCCGAGCTGGAGCTTCCGCGATTCGGCGATGAAGGCGGTGATCTCGTCCTCGGTCATCACGATGCGAGCGCGCTGGTTCACGGTGCAAAGTAGAACACGTTCCATAAGGTCGGGCAAGGGCCGTTCGGAATGTTGTTCGGTCTAGGTAGTCTGCTCCGATGAGCGACGCGACCATGCCTGCCGACCTGCTGTACGCGGCCCAGCGTGCCAAGGGTTTCATGCCCCACGCCGAGGGTCTCGCCCTGTTCGAGACCGCCGTCGAGTACGGCCCGCGCGGGCCGATCTGCGAGATCGGCACCTACTGCGGCAAGTCCGCCGTCTACCTCGGCGCGGCGGCCAGGCAGACCGGTTCCGTCGTCTTCACCGTCGACCACCATCGGGGCTCGGAGGAGATCCAGCCGGGCTGGGCGCACCACGATCCCACGCTGGTGGACCCCCGCTTCGGCAAGATGGACTCGCTGCCCACCTTCCGCGCCACGATCGCCTCCGCCGGTCTGGAGGAGGAGGTCGTCGCGATCGTCGGCCGGTCGGAGCGGGTCGCCGGGCTGTGGAGGACCCCGCTGGGGATGCTCTTCATCGACGGCGGCCACTCCGAGGAACCGGTGACCAAGGACTACGAAGGATGGGCCCCGCACGTCGTCCAGGGCGGCGCGCTGGTCTTCCACGACATCTACCCCGACCCCGCGACGGGCGGGCAGGCGCCCTACCACGTCTACCAGCGGGTCCTGGCCTCCGGCGCGTTCAAGGAGGTCAGGCAGGAGGGGTCGCTGCGGGTGCTGGAGCGGGTCGGCCCCGGCATCGGCTGACCTCATCGCTCCCCGGTCACGATGGAGACCGCGACCGGCTCCTGCACGCCCCTGACCCGGACCACCACCGAGGCGATCAGGTCGGAGCCGGCCCGCAGCAGCAGCCAGCCGTCCTCATGACCTCCCACGACGGTGAGCGGCGCCGACGGCGGGCGGTCCGCCCGGGACAGGCACTGGACGGCCGTCCAGATCCGGGCGGTCACGGTCTCCTCGGGCTCGTCGCAGCACAGCCGTAGCTCGTCGATCAGCGGGGCGAACGCCGGTCCCAGGGTCCCGCTCGCCCCGCCCACCCGCTCCCAGGCACAGTGGGCCGGGGCGTCCACGCCGAGCACGAGATCGCCCAGCCGGCTGCGGGAGGTCCCGCCGTCCATGGTCACGTGGAGCGCCGGATCGAGGCCGAGGGCGATCGCGGCCCGTTGCAGGTAGACGGCCAGCAGGTTCGGCGGCCACGGGTCACGCCGGGGGATCGGGCCGACGTCCTTCAGCCGCAGTCCGGTCCACGCCGCCACCAGCCGCCCGCGCACGTCGGTGGCGGTGACGTCCCAGACGTACTCGCCCCCGTCGTGGTGGCGCTCGGTGGCGTGCAGCCGGACGTCCCCCTGGGACGGGCGGACCACCAGCCGCTCGCCGCCGACCGGCAGCAGCCGCCGGTGCGGCACGCACGCCTGCAGCGCGTGGATCGTGGCATCGCTCAGCCCCGGGCTGCCCAGCACCGGCCTGCCCTCGAACCAGCCGTCCGGGCCGTCGCCCTGCAGCTCGCCCCGGCACCCCCGCGCCTCGACGAGGGTGAGCTCCCTGACCCGCTGGAACCGGCCGGTGTGGAAGCACAGCGCGCCGTACAGCTCCCCGGCGTCCAGCGGCTCGGTGCCGTCCCGGTTCAGCTGCGGCACGGCGAGCGTCTCGTCGGCCGGGTCCACCGGGAACACGGCCCTGAAGTGGTCGACGTGGAATCCCGTCTCCTCGCTGCGGACCACCACCTCGACGCTCTGCCCGTGCCGGAGCGCGCACACCCGGATCGTGGTGCCGCCCTCGTCGGGCACGACCACCGGCCGGTCGAACGTCATCTGCCCGGCCTCGTCCAGCGGCCGCCCCGCCAGCACCCCCGCGGCCTGCGCCATCGCCTCCAGCGCCACCACCGCGGGCAGCACCGCCAGCCCGTCGATCCGGTGGTCGTCCAGGTAGGCGTCGCTCTTGAGCGACAGGCGGCTGTCGGCGACCAGCTCCACCCCGGGGACGTGCACGCGCACCTCGTCGAGGAAGCGGCCCCCTCCCTGGCAGGGGGCCGCGGGCCCGTCCAGCCTGCCGTGGACGGCCACGCCGGACGGCAGGTCCCCGCTCCTGAGCAGCGTGAGGAACAGCTCCGTCCCCTCCCGCGGCGTGAGAACCGTCGCGTCCGCGCCGCCCGGGGGCCCGGCCGGCCCCGGTCCGGAGCCGTCGACGGCCCACGCCGGCCAGTCGACGTGCAGCCCGCCGATCCTCCCGACCCGGTCGCGCACCAGCCCGCAGGCCAGCGCCCGGCGGCTCTCGCCCGCCATGCCGTACCGGCCGGCCACCGATCCGAACGTCACGACGTGCCGGGGCGCGGCCGCGGCGAGCAGGTTGTCCAGGCCGGTCAGCTCGGAGGTGACGTGCCGCGCGAAGTCCTCGGCCGTGAGGTCGGCGAACCGGCCCGACCGGCCGCCGCCCGTCGAGTGGATCACCATGGTGACCGGCCCCAGCGTGCTCTCCAGCTCCCGTACGGCGCGCCCCACCTCCGCGGCGTCACCGAGGTCCGCCGCCGCGTAGCCGTGCCGGATCCCCCTGGCGGCGAGCTTCTCCGGATCTCCGGCCGCCACCGCTCCGGGGCCCGGCCGCTCCCGCCCGAGCAGGGCCAGCGCGCACCCGCTCGCCTCGGCCAGCGCCACGGCACAGGCGGACCCGATCCCCTCGTTGTCCCCGCTGACCAGCACCACGTCCGCGGGGCCCACCGGGAGCGGCCCCTGCCCGTCGAGGGCGAGCGGCATCCTGCCGCCCGGGTGCCCGGCGCCCAGGTCGAGGCCGGGATGCTCCAGCCGCAGCGACGCCAGGAACCCGGACAGGGCGTCGCCCTCGCAGACCACGGTCAGCCCCTCGCGGCCCGCGATCGCCTCATGGACCGCCGTGACCAGGGTCTCGACCGCCCCGGGCCGGAGCGGGTCGCCGATCACGACCCGCCTGCCCGGACTCTTCCGGGCCTCCGTCCGCGGCCGGGTGCCGGGACGTCCCTTCCCGGTCGTGGGAGCGGCCCCGGCCACCGCGGGACCGGCCCCGGTCGCCACGGGGGCGGCCCGGCCGCCGGCCTCCGGATCCTCGGCGAAGCACCTCACCCAGCGCGCCACCCCGGCCACCGGCCCGGCGCCGGCCCGCTCCCGGGGCGCCTCCGCACGGGTCTCCTGCCGGGCGCCGCCGTGCGGGACGGACGCGCACGGGCCGGCGACGAAGACGCGGTCGCGCCAGATGTCGACGGGACGGGCCGGGAGGTCACCGTAGAGGGCGGTGAGGTCCGGGACCATCATGGCCGCCCAGAGAGCGGCGGCGGTCTCGGCCGAGGGGGCCCCGGCGGGGAGGGACGGGGCGGGGAGGGACGGGGCGGGGAGGGAGGGGGCGGCACCGGCTTCCGGACCCGGCCCGGGATAGATCCCCGGCAGGGCGGCCGGCAGGCCGGACCCCGAGGCGTCCAGCCACTCCAGGGCGGTGCCGGCCCGCTCGGCGAGCTGTTCGGCCGACCCCGCCACGATCGCGATCCGCGACGGCCCGGCGGGGGCGGTCCCCAGCGCGTGCGCGAGGTCGCACAGCTCCGCCTCCGACCACCGCGCCGCCTGGTCCGCGACACGCTCCAGCACCGGCCGCACGGCCCCGGCGTCCTCGCCCGAGAAGGCGAACACCACCGGCTCCTCCCACGAGGGCCCGTCGATCGCCCGCCGGGGCCGGACGTCCCCCGCTCCGGCGGGGAGGGGATCCGCGCCGGCCGGGCCGGGCGCGGTGAGGACGAGGTGGACGTTGACACCGCCGGAGCCCATGGCGCTCACCCCCGCGTGGCGGGGTCCGGCGGGCCACGGCTCGGGGGCGGCCAGGGCGCGCAGGGGCGCGCCGGGGGCGGTCAGGAGGGGGTGCGGGGACCGGCAGCCGGTGGTCGGGGGGAGCACGCCGGAGGCGATGCTCAGGGTGGCCTTGATCAGCCCCGCGACCCCGGCCGCCGCCTTGGTGTGCCCGATGTTGGCGCCGACGGACCCGATCGCCGCCCGCCGCGCGGTTCCGTTCACCGCCTCCTCCACGAGGCCGGTCCCGGGCGCAGTCTCCTCCGCGGGCCCGGTCCTGTTCACCGCCTCCGGAGCGGGACCTGCCCCGGGCGCCGCCCGCCGTACGGGGTCGGGCTCGGGGACCGCCTGCCGCGCGGCGTCGGAGAGGAGGCGGGTGAGCGCGGTGAGCTCGGCGGTGTCGGCGGCGGCCGTGCCGGTGCCGCTGCCCTCGAACAGGGCGACCGCGGCGGGGGAGACCCCCGCCCGCGCGTAGGCGCGGCGCAGCGCCAGGAGCCGGCCGTCGGCCTCCGGACGGGGGAGGTCGCCCCCGCCGTCGCAGGACACGCCCCAGCCGGCGATCTCCGCGTAGATCCGGGACCCGGCGGCACGGGCGTCGGCCGTACGCGCCAGGGCGACGATCCCGCAGCCCTCGCCCGGCCAGAAACCGTCCGACCGGACGTCGTAGACCCGCATCCGCTCACCGGCCAGCACGCCCGCCTTGGCCAGGCCGACCAGCTCGAACGGGTCGAGGCTGAGGTCCACGCCGCCGGCCAGGGCGAAGTCCGCGCTCCCGTCCAGCAGCGAACGGCACGCGGTGACCACCGCGAGCAGGGACGAGGCGCCGGCGCCGTCCACCGCGTATCCGCCGCCGCGCAGGCCGAAGTGGTCGCAGATGCGCGTGGCGATCGTGCCGGGCAGGCTCCCGGCCAGGCTCTCGTCGGAGATCTCGGGGAAGGGCCGCAGATACCCGGTCTCCGCCTGGGCCAGCAACCGGGCGGCCGTCTCCTGGGGGAGCTCGGCCAGGGCCGAGGCCAGTACGCGCCGCACGTACGGCCAGCGCAGCCGGAGGGCGGCGGCCCGGGAGACCTCGCCGGTCAGGGTGTTGCCGACGACCACCGTGACCCGGTCCCGGTCGAGCCCCTCCCCGCCGGGGACCCCCGCGTCCGCCAGGGCGCGGGAGGCGGTGTCCAGGGCCAGCCAGTGGGCCGGGTCGGTGACCCGGTGGACCGCCTCGGGGACGCCGAAGGCGGCCCGGTCGAACTCCCAGCCCTCGATCAGGGCGGCGCGGGTGCTGTGGGTGCGGTCGGGGGCCGACCGGTCGGGGGAGTGGTAGTCGGTCAGGTCCAGCCGCTCGACGGGCAGGCGGCGGAAGGCCCGCCGCTGCCACAGCACCGTCTCCCACAGCGCCAGCGGATCGGGCGCGTCCGGATAGGTGCAGGCCAACCCCACGATCGCGACGGACATTCGGCACACCTCTCCGGTGTTCACATGGATCATGGCTGGACGCCCGCCGGGACCTCGGGCAGGTCCCGCGCGCCGGCGGGGACGGGGACGGTGAGCGGGCGGACGCGGGCGAGCAGGGCCAGGCCCGCCCCCCGGCCGGCGCAGACGATCAAAAGGGCGGACAGCAGCCCGAACACGACGTGCAGCTGGACCAGCAGGCCGTAGACCGCCGCCACGGCCAGGCCGAACCAGACCTGGTTGCGGGGCCTCGTCGGAGTCGTGTCCAGGTCGGTGACCAGGTAGGTGGTGTAGAGGACGAACGCCGCGCCGGTCATCGGCAGCAGGGCGCCGAGCGGCGGGAGGCCGGCCGCCGCGCCCCGGACGAGCCCCTGCAGGACGGACCCGGCCGCCCAGCCCAGGGCCAGCGGCAGCCTCCCGGCCAGCCCGGCGTTCGCCGCGCCCAGCGCCAGCAGGGCCAGTGGCACGAGCGCGTCGAACGGCCCCGACACCCATTCGGTGAACTGGTACGGCGGCGCGGCGCCGACCCACGGCATCAGCAGCAGCACGGCGGCGGCGCCGGAGCACGGCGGGTTCAGGTAGTGCCTGCCGGGCGTGCCCGCCGCCGTGCCGGGCACCCTGACCCGCAGGACGTAGGTGCTGCCGACGCCGATGAGGACGGCCAGCGCGACCGGCGCCGGGTGCGCGCTGCCGGACAGCAGCATCGCGCACGTCAGCCCGGTGATGTAGGAGGGCAGCAGGAAGCCGGCCACCCGGCCGGGCCCCGCCCCGCGGTACCGCGCCCGGCGCCGCCACGCCCACGCCTCCACGGTCTCCAGCGCGAACTCGGCGGTCATCCCGGTGACCGCGCCCACGATCGGCGCCAGATATGCCTGCTCGAAGCCGAGCACGGTGTGCCCCAGCACCGTCACCAGGGTGATGGACCCGGCGAAATACCGGAGCGCCCTGTCGCGTTCCCGGGCGGTGGTCATGATCAGCCCATCTCCCGGGCGCGGCCGTCGGCCAGCAGGAGCCGGTGCCAGCCGGGCCGTACGGACACCGACGCGGCGTGGAGGACACCGCAGGCGTCGCGCCAGGACAGCTCGACCGGGTACGGGCCGTCCGGCGCGCCGTCGCCCAGGCCGAACAGCAGCTCCGGCGCGGAGACGCCGTTGTGCCCGTTGGCCGGGTAGAGCTGCCGGCTCAGCGTCCTCCCGCCGGGCAGGCGCACCGTGGCGGTGGCTCCGACGGCCGGCCGCGTCCGGACCCGGCCGGGCGCGGCGGAGCGGGACCGGCCGGTGCCTGACGCGACCGGGCCGACGAGCGCGGGGAGCGTCAGCCGCGGCCGCTCCAGCGGCGGGCCGGTCGGGAGAGGGCTGATGAGCGCCGAGAGCGCCGCGACGGGGTGGGGTGAGAGGAGGCCGGTGAGCCCGGGGGCGGAGCGGGACGGGAGGGGGCTGATGAGCGCGGAGAGCGCCGTGGCCGGGCCGGCTGAGGTGAGAGGCGCCGGGAGGGGGTGGGCCTGGGCCGGGAAGGGATGGGCCCGGGCGGGGGCCGTGACGCAGGGACCGGCGGGAAGGCGCGGGCGCAGGCCCACGAACGGCGCGGTGGCGCCGTCGTTGCGGTAGAGCGCCGAGGCGGCCCACTGGTTGGCGACCGCGAAGTCCAGCCGCCCGTCGTCGTCGACGTCACCGACGGCGAAGGACCGGCTGACCGTGTCCCCGCCGACCCCGGCGCGCCGGGCCACGTCCACGTAGCGGCCGTCGGCGCCCCGGGCGAAGAAGCTGTTGGTGTCGCGGCCCGACAGGTCGTCCCCGGCCCCGAGGCGCGGCCACAGCGCCGGCTCCCGCAGGAACAGGTCGTTGGACATCGCCGCCTCCTGCAGCTGCGCCCACCGGCTGACCTCCCCCCGGACCGCCCCGGTCGCGTGCATGATCTCGTCGGTGCCGTCGTTGTCGAAGTCGGCGGCCTTGACGTCCCAGGACCAGCCGGTACGGCCCAGCCCCAGCTCCTCGCCGCGGTCGTCGTAGGGCGCGTGGCCCCCGTGCAGCCCGCCCGGCCGGGAGACGAAGGCGAAGTTGCTCTCGTGCAGCGCGTAGTCCTCGGTGAGGTTGCTGACCAGGATGTCCGGTGTGCCGTCGGCGTTGAGATCGGTGAAGCCGACCCCCATGCCCTTGAAGGAGTCCTGGCCGACCACGCGGGACTTGGGCGTGGCCAGGTGCCGGGTGCCGCGCGCCTCCCGGAAGCTGATCCTGCCGGGCGCGGACTCGTTGACCAGCAGCTCGTCCGGGCCGAAGTCGTTGGCCACGTACAGCTCGGGCAGCCCGTCGCCGTCCAGGTCCTGGGCGCCCAGCGCGAGCGTCCACCCCCTGCCCCCGGACTCGCCGAACGCCCCTTCGGCCTCGGCGAACCGGGCGGGCCCCGTCGCCCGGTAGAGCCGGTCGGCACCCCCGTCCCCGGCGTCGGACAGCGAGCCGGGCAGCACGATGTCACCGTGGTCGCCGGTGTCGTCCAGCACCCTGGCGCCGTCCGGGAAGTAGTTGCCGAAGACCAGGTCGAGGCGGCCGTCGCCGTCGAAGTCACCGGCCGTGGCGGCGCTGGTGTTCCAGACCTCCGGCCGCGGGGTCAGGTCACGGTGGCGGAAGGCCGCCCCGGACGGCGGGACCCCGGGCACACGCAGGAACAGCGAGGGGGAGCGGCCCCAGTAGTAGACGACCAGGTCCTGCCAGCCGTCCTGGTCGAGGTCGGCCGGCAGGCACCCCGTCGGCGCCTCGTACGGCATCCGCCCCGGCGCGGACAGCGTGAACGGCCGGTAGTGCCGGGGCGTCCCCGGCGCGGGGCTCACGGTCACCGTGTCATGACGCGGGTCGACCAGGCACACGTCGTCGGAGACGACCGCGTTGTCGACGTCGAACAGCGCGACCCCCGCGCCCGTCGAGGAGACCCAGGCCCGGAGGTTCCGGTAGCCCGGCGCGACCGGCCGGAGGCTCCGGTCGCCCGGCCGGTCGGCCGGGCCGAGGCGGCTGGCGGCGAAGGAGAAGCCCGCGGCGGCCTCCACCGTGGAGGCACGCGGGGGGCCGGTCAGCAGCCAGCCGGCGGCGCAGGCCGCCAGGGCCAGCGCTCCTGCCGCGCACCTGCGGATCCCCGGCACCGCTTTCACGACTCCCCGAGCTGTGGTCATGAGTCGCGGTTGCGCCGCGCCCAGGTCTTCCTGATCCCCGCCCGCCAAGCCTGGTAGTGGTCGCCGCTGTGCGCGTTGTGCCCCAGGGCGATGAGCGCGGTGTCGGTCCAGCCGGCGGCCTCGTCGACGTCCGCCCCGCACAGCGCGGGCGCGGCGGCGGCCGTGTGCTCGGGCACGGTCCCGGAGATCAGCCTTGCGGCGCAGGCGGAGGCGCTGCCCTGGACGAGGTGGGCGCGGAAGCCGTCCTCGGCCGCCGCCGCGCCCAGCCGTTCCAGCTCGGCGGCGCCCGCCCCGCCGGTGTACGTGGCGGCCATGCCCACACCGCTCCACAGGTCGGCGCGGCGGCCCGGAGGGAATTCGGCGATGCGGAGGATGACGTCGTCCACGCCCGCGCACTCGTGGAACCAGAGCATCCGGCCCAGTCCCTGATCGAAGATCGCCCGGCGCGTCCGGTCCATCAGTCCGGCCGTACGCTGCCGCCCGACCGTCCGGTCGGTGGCGAAGAAGCCCTGGTGGAAACCGAAGCCGTCGAAGGCCAGCCAGCGCAGCAGCGGGTGGACCGAGCGGATGCCCCACATCGGCCGCATGCGCAGCCGGGCGTACGCCCAGCCGGTGCCCAGGTGGATCATGTGCGGATGGCGCATGCCGGGCCCGTTGAGCAGGCCCCTCAGCCGCCGGCCGCCGGTGGCCGTCAGCACGTCCAGGGTCGCGCAGGCCGCTCCCGCGCCCCCGTAGGCGTATCCGCGCAGCTCGTCGTGGATGTCGTCGATCCGCTCGACCTCACCGGCGATCACCGCGTTGTAGCCCGTCAGGAACGACCGGCCCGAGTTCTCCAGCCGCTCACGGGCCGGTCCCAGCCGGAACCGGCGCGGCCCGGAGTCGGCCCGGGCGAGGTCCTGCCAGAGCAGACTCGTCAGGCCCCGTGGTCTGGTCAGCTCCAGCTCCGCCGGGTCCATGAGGGTGGGGGCGTCCGGAGCCGACAGGGCCGGAGTGGCCGGAGCGGCCGGAGTGGCCGGGAGTGGGGTGCCCGGGGAAGAAGGGGCGACCGGAGTCGAGGTGGCCGGGGACGCAGGGAGTGCCGGGGATGCAGGGAGTGGGGTGCCCGGGGAAGGGGCGGCCGAGGCTGATGCTGCCGGGGCGACCGGGAGTGGGACGACCGGGAGCGGGGCGGTCGGCATGTCCAGGGATGGGACGGCCGGGGCGGTCGGCATGTCCAGGGATGGGACGGCCAGGGCGGCCGGCGTGTCCAGGGATGGGACGGTGGGGGTGGCCGGAGACGTGGAGGCCGGGGCGGCGGGAGACGCGGTGGCCGGGGAGGCCGGCTCCGGCACGTCGTCGGACGGCGCCTCCGGATCGGGGGCCGCGCCGGAGAACCACCCCTCCTCGGGGGCCTCCCCGGTGCCGGGGACCCGGGCCACGTCGGGGGCCTTCGCCGCGGAGACCTCCTCGGCTCC
This sequence comes from Streptosporangium sp. NPDC003464, assembly GCF_053588315.1. Lineage (NCBI taxonomy): Bacteria > Bacillati > Actinomycetota > Actinomycetes > Streptosporangiales > Streptosporangiaceae > Streptosporangium > Streptosporangium sp. NPDC003464. Next base: position 11,746 of record NZ_JBSFPS010000227.1, read on the forward strand.
GTCACTCTGAGCTGTTGTCCGGGTGCCCTCCGCATTGCTCACAGGCTCGAACGTAGTAAGCCGCATTCGGCCCTTCAAGCACCGCGTTTCGGGTTCCGGGCAAAGAAAGCGTTAGATCCCGGGTGGTCCCGTCAGGCCCGCGGGCCCGTCGACGGGATCACGGACACGGGTCACCGGCTCCGGGTCCGCGCGGGAAACAGACCCGGGCCCGTGAGCGGCACGGGCTCGGTCCGGAATGTCACGCCTGGGTCCGCGCGGGAAACAGACCCGGGCCCGTGAGCGGCACGGGCTCGGTCCGGAATGTCACGCCCAGGTCCGTGCGGGGCACGGACTCCGGTCCCGTAGGTGCCACAGGCCCAAGTCCTGAGCGGCACGGGCTCGGTCCGGAATGCCATGGCCCGCGCCTGTGCGGGGCACGGGCTCAGGTCCGCGAGGGGGCGTGGCTGCAGCCGCAGGCCGCCGTGGGGCGGTCGGTCACGTGACTGCCCGCGTCCCGGAAGATGCCCGCGGCGGGGGTGTGCCCGGTCAGCGCGTCGGAGGCCAGCACCACGGCGGCCGCGGTGTAGGCGGAGCGCTCGTGCGGGAAGTGCTTGCCGTTCACGAACTGCCAGCCGGTCCAGTAGGAGCCGTCCTCGTGCCGGAGGTGCTGCATGTCGGCGAAGAGCTTCAGCGCCCGGTCCCGCTCGCCCAGGGCGTCCAGGGCGAGCACCAGCTCGCATGACTCGGCGCCGGTCACCCACGGCTGGTCGGAGACGCAGCGGATGCCGAGGCCCGGCTCCACGAACGTGTCCCACTCCTCGGCCAGCCGCGCCTGGGCGGCCGGGCCGCGGAGCGCGCCGCCGAGGATCGGGTAGTACCAGTCCATCGAGAAGCGGCTCTTGTCGGCGAACGCCTCGGGATGGGCGGCGAGCACGTGGCCGAGCTGGTCGGCCGCGAGCTCCCAGTCGGGCTGCGGATCGCCCAGCCGCTCACCCAGCAGCACGCCGCTGCGGAGCCCCTGGTAAACGGAGGAGCAGCCGGTCAGCAGGGCGTAGCGGGCGGGCGTGCCGTCGGCCGCCCGCTCCCAGACGATCTCACCCCGGGTGGTCTGCAGTTCGACCACGAAGTCCAGCGCCGCCCGGACGACCGGCCACATCTCGCGGGCGAATCCGTCGTCCCCGGTGACCAGCAGCTCATGCCAGACGCCGACCGCGACATATGCGGCGTGGTTGGACTCCCCGCCCTGCTCGACCGCCCTGCCGCCGACCAGCTTCATCGGCCAGGAGCCGTCGGCCCGCTGCGTGCGGACCAGCCAGTCGTAACCCTTGCGGGCCGGTCCGGAGAGCCCCGCCACGCTCATCGCCATCAGGCATTCGACGTGGTTCCAGGCGTCCACGTGTCCCTCGGGCCACGGGATACCGCCGTCGGCCTCCTGCACGTCCGCGATGCTCTGAGCGGTCTGGACGACCTGCTCCCACTCCAACCGGTCGCTCACCGCTCCCCATTCGCTCCGCGGTCCGCCCCGTCCCTCCGCGGCCCACTGCGCCCGCCGCGTCGGATCCGCTCCCAGTAGATCATGCGGGTTTCCGCACGTAGAGCACCACGCTCTTGCCGATGAGCGGGTTGAGCAGCGCCTCGGCGATCCTGGTCGCGGCCGGGCGCTTCATGATGTCCCAGACCAGGATCTCGTGGTAGGCCTTGGCCAGCGGGTGGTCGTCGTTGTTGACGCCGACCGCGCACTTGATCCACCAGTACGGCGCGTGCAGGCCGTGGGCGTGGTGGTGCGGGCCGATCTCCATGCCGATCGACTTCAGCTTGGCGCTCAGCTCGGCCAGCGTGTAGATGCGGACGTGCCCGCCGGGGGCGGTGTGGTAGGCCTCGTCCAGCGCCCAGCAGATCCGCTCCGGCAGGAAGCTCGGCACGGTGATGGCCGCCCGGCCGCCCGGCTTGAGCACCCGGAAGATCTCCCGCATCGCGGCCATGTCGTCGGGGATGTGCTCCAGCACCTCGGCCGCGATCACCCGGTCGAAGCTGGCGTCCTCGAACGGCATCTTGAGCGCGTCGCCGGTCACGGTCTCGGCCGTCGCGCCCGCGGGCACCTCACCGGCCTTGTCCATCGCGGCGAACATGCTCGCCACGCCCTCCAGCTCCTCGGCGTCCATGTCGAAGGCCACGACGTCGGCGCCCCGGCGCAGCACCTCGAACGCATGCCGTCCGCCGCCGCAGCCCAGGTCCAGAACTCGGGTTCCGGGCCCCACGGGCAACCGGCCGAAGTCGACAGTCAGCACTCGCCGCTCCTCTTGAGCCTTTTGAGATGTTCGGTTTGAGATCCGGTCACTTCGCCCGGCGGGCCTGGATGGCCTCGTGGTAGGCCTCCACGGTCCGCTGGGCGACGACGTTCCAGGTGTAGCGCTCCATGACCCGCTCGTAGCCCTTCCTGCCCACCGCGGCCCGCTCCTCCGGGGAGTCGTGCAGCCGGCGCAGGACGGCGGCCAGTTCCTCGGGGTCGCCGGGGGCCACCTGGACGGCCGCGTCGCCGACCACCTCGGGCAGAGCGCCGGTACGGCTGGCGACCAGCGGGGTGCCGCAGGCCATGTGCTCGACGGCCGGCAGCGAGAAGCCCTCGTAGAGCGAGGGCACGACCGAGATCTCGGAGGTGGCGATCAGCTCGCCCAGCTCGGTGTCGGAGATGCCGTGCACGAACCGGACCCGGTCGTGCAGGGAGAGCTCGGCGACCAGCTTCTCGGTCGGGCCGCCGGGGGTGGGCTTGCTGACCACGGTCAGGTTGACGTCGCGCTCGGTGGCGAGCTTCGCCACCGCGCGCAGCAGCGTCGCCACGCCCTTCATCGGGGAGTCGGCGCTGGCCACCGCGACGATCGAGCCGGGCCGCTTGGGCATCTCGGGGCGCGGGTGGAAGTAGCGGGTGTCCACGCCGAGCGGGATGAGCCGCATGTTGGCCTGGGGCACGTTGAAGTCGCGGTGGATGTCGGCGAGGGAGGACTCGCTGACGGTCAGGATCGGGTTCAGCCGGGGAGCGACCTTGGCCTGCATCCGCACGAAGCCGTACCACCGTCTGAGCGAGAGCTTCTTGCGCAGCGGCGCGGCCTTCAGCTCGATCCGGCGGTCCACGCTGATCGGGTGGTGGATGGTGCCGACCACGGGGAACAGCTTCTGGATGCCGAGCAGGCCGTAGCCGAGCGTCTGGTTGTCCTGCACGACGTCGAAGTCGCCGACGCGCTTGCTCAGCTCGCGGCGCGCCCGGAGAGTGAAGGTCAGCGGCTCGGGGAACCCGGCGGTCCACATGGTCGCGACCTCTAGACAGTCGATCCAGTCGCGGTACTCACCCAGCTTGGGGGTGCGGAAGGGGTCCTCGTCGCGGTAGAGGTCCAGGCTGGGGACCTTGTTGAGGATGACGCCCTCGTCGAGCTCCGGGTACGGCTGGCCGGAGAAGACCTCGACGTGGTGCCCGAGGGCGACCAGTTCCCGGCTGAGGTGACGCAGGTAGACGCCCTGGCCGCCGCAGGTCGGCTTGCTGCGGTAGGACAGCAGCGCGACCCGCAGTGAGTCCGCACCTGGCACGGCAACCCCTTCCTCACCCTGTCCGGAAGGGGACAGGTACCGTGAAAGATGACCTTCGTAGTCGGACCCTACCATTCGGGAGCTCTCTTGGACCGGAGGTGTAATTGTTCCCAGAACAATTCGCACAGGGCCCGAACTGCGGAGTTAGGCTGACCGAGTATGATTCGGTGAAACGCGTTCTAGTCGTGGTGTGACCGACATGGTGCCCATCTATGGGCATGGCGGTACATTCGCCAATCAGCGGTACGAGGTCCGCTCGACGAACAAGGAGGACGCGTTGGCCAGGCGCGCACTGATCACCGGTATCACCGGGCAGGACGGTTCCTATCTGGCCGAGTGCCTGCTGAATCAGGGATACGAGGTGTGGGGTCTGGCCCGCGGGCAGGCCAACCCGCGCGTCTCCCGGGTGCGCAAGCTCCTGCAGGACGTCCAGCTCGTCCGCGGCGACCTGCTCGACCAGGGCTCGCTGATCTCCGCCGTGGAGAAGGTCCAGCCGGACGAGGTCTACAACCTGGGGGCCATCTCGTTCGTCCCGATGTCGTGGGAGCAGGCCGAGCTCACCGCCGAGGTGACGGGCATGGGCGTGCTGCGCATGCTGGAGGCCATCCGGGTCTGCTCGGGCATCTCGTCCTCGCGGACGGCCGCCGGATCGGGGCAGATCCGCTTCTACCAGGCGTCCTCGTCGGAGATGTTCGGACAGGTCCGCGAGACCCCGCAGACCGAGATCACCCCCTTCCACCCCCGCTCGCCGTACGGCGTGGCCAAGGCGTACGGCCACTTCCTGACCCAGAACTACCGCGAGTCGTACGGCATGTACGCGGTGTCGGGGATCCTGTTCAACCACGAGTCCCCGCGCCGGGGCGCGGAGTTCGTCACCCGCAAGGTGAGCCTCGGCGTGGCCAGGATCAAGCTCGGCATCGCCTCCGAGCTGCGCCTGGGCAACATGGAGGCGCGCCGCGACTGGGGCTACGCGGGCGACTACGTCCGCGCGATGCACCTGATGCTCCAGGCGGACGAGCCGGAGGACTACGTGATCGGCACCGGCCGTACCCACAGCGTCCGCGAGCTGGTGGAGGCCGCCTTCGCCGCGGCCGGCCTCGACTGGGAGCGGTACGTGGTCGGTGACCGGTCCCTGCACCGCCCCGCCGAGGTGGACCTGCTCTGCGCCGACCCGAAGAAGGCCCGCGTCCAGCTCGGCTGGGAGCCGTCGGTCTCCTTCGAGGAGCTCGTCGCGATGATGGTCGAGTCCGACGTCAAGCTCCTGTCCGACGGCGGCGACCCCGACCAGGACTCCTCCTGGCCCTGAGCCCCGGTCCGGCCCCGGGCTCCGGCTGACTCCGGGTCTGCCGTCCGGCTCCGGCCCGGCCCCGGGCCTGCCGTCCGGCTCCGGGCTCCGGCCTGACTCCGGGCTTGCCGTCCTTGGGTGACCCCTTCCGGTCGACCTGCCTACCCTCTCCCCGTTTCACTACCTTCCGTGACGGAAATGTAGCTGTGCGTAATGGGTGGGGGACGGTGCTCCGTGCGCCTCCCCCGAGTGAGAGGTAGGACAGCGATGACCGAACAGCTGACACAGATCCCCATCTCCGTCGATGGCTCCGAGGAGGACGGCGCGCTCGCCACCGGCACGTACCACCTGTACTGGTACGGCAAGGGCCTCAAGAAGACCCGCGAGGAGGCGCGCGTTTTCGCCGCGGCCCAGGGGGAGGGCCGCCAGTTGGCCGACATCCCCTCCGACGTGTGGCGTACCAGCGCCGCCAAGTACCTCGACGGCCCGACGTGGATCTACTCCTGGAGGGGTGACCACTACGGCGACGACAACGTCGTGCTCCACCCCAGCGGGGCGATCGGCACCGTGGAGGACGGCAGCCAGCGGCTCCCCTTCCTGATCAGCTACGTGGAGTAGCGGCCGTCCCGTCCGGCGGCGCCACGATCGCGCGTCTCCGGGCGGGGTGGTCCGCGGGCCAAGAGCCTCTTGGATCTCACGGGGGGATGCGCCACGCTCAAGCGCCAAAGTGGCGAACG
>NZ_JBSFPS010000228.1:0-16960 GCF_053588315.1 Streptosporangium sp. NPDC003464
CCGAGCAACCAGTCGAAGGACTCGGTCTGGAGAGCGAGAAGATCAGGAACTTCGAGCGGCTCCTGAATTCGTGCGAAAGACACACGACGGGGACCAGCGGGTACGGCGGAGGCGTTGCGCGAGGCTGCCAACAGATGTCCTTCCGAGGGCTCGCGGCGGACTGACTACACGCACGCCAGACGACCATGCATCAGAGCACCAAAAGAAGCGGGTCGTCAAAGGGCAGCGCAAAGGGGCAGTGTAGCCGAACGGCATACACCTGTCCACTTCAGTCTTGCTGCATGCTCCACGTTGGTCGCAGCATCGCCCGTCAGCGCCGAAACGTCAAGCCCGCGACCCGACATTTCGGCCGGGAAGCAGCCGTGACGCTGGGAGTTTTCCCCCCACGTGACCTGCGCACACCACCGGATCCAAGACGATACCCGCGACCTGGTGTGGCTAACGCTCAGTCACACGCCGGTTCGAACGCTAGCCGAGGAGCGGCTGACGATCGACACTGCCATGGGTGATGTACCCGGGGGCTTGCCAGGGCCAAACATGGTTTTTACTAACAATTGAGTAACCCGCCACGCCCACTAGCCCGGCGGAGGGTCTCCGAGCAGCGTGGACAGCTCCGCCACCAGCCAGCGCGAACCCTTCCTGACCATGACCAGCCGGGCCCGGTTCTGGCTGACCTGGCGCCGCGGCTCCTTCTCCCCCGCGAGGGTCTTCACGGTGCCGGTGTTCATGAACAGCAGCACCTCGACCCGGCCGGACCGGGCCGACTCGACCGCCGCCCCCGCCACCGTCACCTGCTGCACCATGTGCTCCCGTTTCGCCAGCGGCACCAGGGTCGTGGCAAGCTTCTTGTAGTGCTCGGTGAGGGCTCCGGTGGTGTAGCCTCCGGCCCGTGCGAAATCTTGTTCGATCGTACGATAGTCGTACGACAACATGTCCGAGGCGACCAGGCGCGCCGCCGCCAGCGCCTCGCGCCCGTCGGCCTCCTCCTCGCGCAGCCGGCCGAGGTCGGCGGACATGACCCAGACGGCGGCCGCGAGCGCGAACGCCACCGCGGTCAGCACCCCCGTCACCAGCAGGGACAGGCGCGTCACAGGACCAACTCCGCCTTCGACACGAGCCAGACGCCTCCGACCTTGGTCACTTCCATGTTCCACCGGTAGAACCGCTCCTGCGGCGCGTCCTTGCTCCCCTCCCGGCGGATCAGCGCATCGCCCACCGCCATCACCTGGGCCCTGTCCCCCCGCAGCGAGACGAGGCCGCAGGCGCGCAGCGCGCCCGTCTGGACGACCTTGTCCTTGAGCGTGGTCTCCTTGAGCGCCGCGAGGTTCCTGGCGTACTCCGCCTTGGCCGGCCCCGTGGAGGTGTCGAGGATGCGTTTGATGTCCGCGTCGACGCTCGGATGGCTGACCGAGAGCAGATCGACCGCGTGCGCGCCTGCCGCCTGGACCGCCGCTTCGCGGTCGTCGGCGGTCGCCTGGGCCTGACGCAGGTCCCCGCCGATCCAGAAGGCGGCGGCCAGAAGCACCGCGATCAGCACGCCCAGCGCCGGTCCGGCGATCCTCAGCGGGCGAGGAGGCCGAGCAGCTTTCACCGCCATGCGTTGTCTCCCGTCGCACGGTCTCCGGAACGCCGGCCGGCGACCGCCCAGCGCCGGCCGTCCAGACCGGTAAGCCCCCGGTCGCCGGATCATAACCCGCCGCGCGGATCACCCACAGGAGGCTTTCCGGAGCCGTTTCCGGCTCCACCGGTCCCGGAGCCCGCCGTACGGACCGGAAGGACTCCGCCGTACGGACCGGGAGAGCCTCCGCGAGGCGGGACCGAAGGGCTCCGCCGTACGGACCGGGAGGACCCCCGCGGGGCGGACGGAAGGGCTCCGCCGTACGAGCCGGGAGGACTCTGCGGGAGAGCCCCCGCCGGAGGGGGTGGAAGGACTCCACCGGCCGGGGTGGGAGGGCTCCTGCCCTCTCCGGCCCCCTCCGGCCGGGAGGAGCCCTGTCACGGGGGCGGGGTCACCTCACGCTGTTGACGTGGGCCGCGACGAGCCGGGGATACTCCTCCAGCCAGTTGCGGCCCCGCTCGTCCACGAACGAGTTCGGCGGCGGGATGACGCCGTTGGCCGCCAGCCAGGAGCCGGGCGGGCGCTGGGTGCGCCGGATCCGGCCAGCGCTGGGCATGAGCTGCGGCGGGATCGGCGGCAGGCCGCCCGGGTCGTGCCCCATCTGCGCCTCCGCCTCCAGCTCGGAGACGTCCTTCTCCTCGGACATGCCGATCGGCCCGTGGCGGCGGGCGTTGAGGAACTGCCGCACGACGGGCTCGTCACTGGAGAGCAGCATCTCGCGCGGCCCGAACATGACCAGCTCCCGCCGGAACAGCAGGCCGATGTCGTCGGGCACCGTGCGCGCGGTGTTGATGTCGTGGGTGACGATGAGGAACGTCGCCTCGGTCTCCGCGTTGAGATCGACGAAGAGCTGGTTCAGATAGGCCGTGCGGACCGGATCCAGGCCGGAGTCGGGCTCGTCGACCAAGATGATCTCCGGGTCGAGGACGAGCGCCCGGGCCAGGCCGGCCCGCTTGCGCATGCCGCCGGAGATCTCGCCGGGGAGTTTCGCCTCCGCGCCGAGCAGGCCGACGAGGTCCATCTTCTCCATCACGATGCGGCGGATCTCGCCCTCGCTCCTCCTGGTGTGCTCACGCAGCGGGAAGGCGATGTTGTCGTAGAGGTTGAGCGAGCCGAACAGGGCTCCGTCCTGGAACAGGACGCCGAACAACCTCCGGAGCTCGTAGAGCTTGTTCTCGCTGCAGTTGGCCAGGTCGTGGCCGTCGATCCAGATGTGGCCGCGTTCGGGCCTCAGGAGACCGACCAGGGTCTTCAGGAAGACGGACTTGCCCGTGCCCGAGGGGCCGAGCAGCACCGAGATCTCTCCGGCGGGGAGGGTCAGCGTGACGTCCTCCCAGATGACCTGCCTGCCAAACGACTTGGTCAGGCCCTCGACCACGACTTCGACGCCCACGTGCCGCCCTCCGGAGGCCACCGATCGTGACCGGTCGGCGGCTTGACGGGGAATCACCTACGGATGACACAACCGTAGCCACGATCGCCCGGATTGGAAGAGGGTCCAATAAGTTCCCGTGATCGTTACGGCACGGTTATGAGACGCGGAGTCCAACAGTAGTCGTGTGACCGGCGGCGGCCGGCCGGGCGCGCGAGCATGCCCGTGGAGACGACGCAAGGGCGTGTCCCCTCGGAGGGGACACGCCCGTGCGGACACAGAAAGAGCGGGCCACCGGCACCTGGTGGACCCGCTCTCTCCGGTGAAGCCGAATTACTTGACGGTGACCGTCGCGCCGGCGGCCTCGAGGGCGGCCTTGGCCTTCTCCGCCTGCTCCTTGTTGACCTTGCCGTCGAAGACGGGCTTGGGGGCGCCGTCCACGAGGTCCTTGGCCTCCTTGAGGCCCAGGCTCGTCAGAGCGCGGATCTCCTTGATGACCTGGATCTTCTTGTCACCGGCGGCCTCGAGGACGACGTCGAACTCGTCCTGCTCCTCGACCTCCTCGGCGGCGGCAACGCCACCGACACCCGGGGCGGCGGCGACGGCGACCGGAGCGGCGGCCTTGACGTCGAAGGTGTCCTCGAAGAGCTTCACGAAGTCGGACAGCTCAAGGAGGGTCATCTCCTTGAAAGCGTCGAGCAGCTCGTCGGTGCTGAGCTTCGCCATGGTGGTTCCTCCGTATGGATCTAACAACTAAGAATTGGGACCGCGGTATGTATGCGCTAATCCCCTACGACCGCTTGCGCGGACCTACTCGCCGGCCTCTTCGCGCTTGGCGCGCAGAGCCTCGGCCAGCTGAGCCATGTTGGTGGGCAGCGCGTTGAAGACGGCGGCCGCGTGGCCCTGCTTCGCCTTCAGAGCACCGGCCAGCTTCGCGAGGAGGACCTCGCGCGACTCAAGGTCGGCAAGCTTGCTGATCTCGGCCGGGGTCATCGACTTGCCGTCGACGACACCACCCTTGATGACCAGGAGGGGATTGGCCTTGGCGAAGTCACGCAGACTCTTGGCAGCCTCGACCACGTCGCCGTTGACGAACGCGATCGCCGACGGACCCGCGAGCAGGTCGTCGAGCTGGTTGATCCCGGCCTCGTTGGCCGCGATCTTGGTCAGCGTGTTCTTCACCACGGCGAACTTCGCATTCTCACCGAGAGAGACGCGCAGCTGCTTGAGCTGAGCGACGGTGAGACCGCGGTACTCGGTCAGAACGGCAGCGCTAGAGCCTTCGAAGCTGCTCTTGAGCTCGGCTACAGCCGTTGCCTTTTCCGCCTTCGCCATGGGCCTCCTTCCAGATGTGCCGCCGGTAAAGGCCCATGAACACAGACAAGCCCCGGCGCAGGCGCACGGGGCTCACATAAGGATCAGACCAAATGGAAACTCACATCACACCTACGCGGGCCGTCCACAGACGTGGATCCTTGGGTCATCAGGCCATGAGGCCCGACGACGACCGGCGGTCTTCGGCGTTGACAGCATACGGCCTGCCGGGCCGCATGCCAAATCGGGCAGGACGACCCGCGTCCCCGGCCGTCCGGGCCGGGGACGCGGGCCGTGGCCGGAGATCAGTTTCCGGCGGGGCCGTCCGGGAGGTCGCCCACCTGGTCGGCGGGCGGCGCGGCGATCTGCACGGGCTCGTTGAAGCCCCTGAAGGAGGCCGCCAGGTTGAACGTGGCACCCTGCTCGGAGCCGCTCAGCGTCACCTTGCGGGGCAGGTTCTCGGCGTCGGACCACAGGTCGAACTTGACGTCCTTGACCCGCGAGAGCTCCTCCTGGAGCTGCTCACGCTCGGCCGGGTCGACCAGCTGCGCGGCCTCCGCCACCGGGAAGGTGCCGCTGTAGTGGGTCGTCTCCACCCCGCCGACCGTCTCGGTGCCGACCGCCTTGACGTCCTTCGACGCCGTCAGCAACTTGACGGTGCCCGCCAGGTCGAACTGCTGGACCTGGGCCATCACGTCCTTGACCTCGGCCTGCTCCTGGGCGTCGAGCTCGGCGAGCGACACCTTGATCCACGGCTTGGTCGCGCCCGCGAACTTGTTGATCAGCTCCGACTTCACGTAAACGGTGTCACCGGACAGGATCGCCCGCGCGCCACCAGGCACGTTCTGCCCGCCGAAGGTGATCGTGTCCAGCTTGATGTCGGTCGCCAGGTCGGGCTTGCTCTGGTAGAGCAGGCTGCCCTGGACCTTGCTCGCACCCTTGTCCCCGCCGGTGGCGTCGAGCACCAGGTCCGCCGAGTAGGAGGTGACCTCCCCGGCCCGCTGCGCGCTCTGCTGCACCGCCTCGGCGGCGGCGAGCTTGACCTTTCCCAGGGATGCGGTGCCGTCCTGCGCACCACATCCCGTGACCGCGACCAGCGCGGCCGCTCCCAGTGCCAGTGCGGGAGCCAATCGGCGCATCCGTCTCACCCCTTCGTATCCCCCGATCAACGTGTCTACGACACTACGTGGCAGGCGCGCGGCGCGCGTCCTCCGGGAGAACGAAGAAGGGCCTCAACCGAATGGCCATTCGGTTGAGGCCCTCTTACGGGGACGTCTGGTATCAGGCGTCGAGCTCGGCGGTCATCGCCCGCGTCACGTTCGGGTCGACCGGGATGCCCGGGCCCATGGACGTGGAGAAGGAGACCTTCTTGATGTAACGGCCCTTGGCCGCCGACGGCTTGAGACGCAGCACCTCGTCGAGGGCGGCGGCGTAGTTCTCGATGAGCTGGCGCTCACCGAACGACACCTTGCCGATGATGAAGTGCAGGTTCGCGTGCCGGTCGACACGGAACTCGATCTTGCCGCCCTTGATGTCGGTGACGGCCTTGCCGACGGCCGGGGTCACCGTGCCGGTCTTGGGGTTGGGCATCAGACCACGCGGACCGAGCACGCGGCCCAGGCGGCCGACCTTGCCCATGAGGTCCGGGGTGGCGACGACGGCGTCGAAGTCGAGACGGCCCTTGGCGACCTCATCGATCAGCTCGTCGGCACCGACGATGTCGGCGCCCGCCGCGCGGGCCTCCTCGGCACGGTCACCGGTCGCGAAGACCAGGACCCGGGCGGTCTTACCGGTGCCGTGCGGGAGGTTGACGGTGCCACGCACCATCTGGTCCGCCTTGCGGGGGTCGACGCCGAGTCGCAGGGCGACCTCGACGGTGGCGTCGAACTTGGTGACCGAGGTCTCCTTGGCCAGCTTGGCCGCCTCGGCCGGGCTGTAGAGGCTCTCGTTGTCGATCTTCTCCGCCGCGTTGCGGAAAGCCTTGCTGCGCTTCACTTGATCACTCCTGTGGATCCGAGTGTTCGTGGTGCGGGCCAGCGCCTGACCCCTCCACTTACTTCGAGGTTGTGGTGCCGGACGCGCTCACTGCCGCGTCCGCTGTCGGACCCCCGCCGGTCACGCGGATCATGTCTCGCATCCGCGTGCTCGCCGCCGGGCCCGGCTCGCCGCTCTCCGACTAGTCGGCGATCGTGATGCCCATCGACCGGGCGGTGCCGGCGATGATCTTCTCGGCCGCCTCGATGTCGTTGGCGTTGAGGTCCTGCATCTTGGTCTCGGCGATCTGGCGCAGCTGCTCCTTGGTGAGCTTGCCGACCTTGTCCTTCTGCGGGACGGGCGAGCCCTTCGCCACACCGGCGGCCTTCTTGATCAGCTCAGGCGCCGGGGGCGTCTTCGTGACGAAGGTGAAGGTGCGGTCCTCGAAGATGGTGATCTCAACGGGGATGATGTTGCCGCGCTGGGCCTCGGTGGCAGCGTTGTACTGCTTCACGAAGTCCATGATGTTGACGCCGTGCGGACCGAGGGCGGTACCGACCGGCGGAGCGGGCGTGGCCTGGCCAGCGGGAAGCTGGACCTTGACCAGTGCCGCAATCTTCTTCTTAGGAGGCATGGTTCTCTCCGGGTCCTAATCGGGGTGATGCGGCTCCCACGCAGACACGGGGAGCATGTCGGCAGGCCGCGCTACGCGAAGCACGGCCGCCGAACGTCTTAGTTTATGTGACCGGGTCAGATCTTCGAGACCTGGTTGAACGAGAGCTCAACCGGGGTCTCACGACCGAAGATCGACACCAGCACCTTGAGCTTCTGCGACTCGGCGCTGATCTCGCTGACCGTGGCGGGCAGCGTGGCGAACGGGCCGTCCATGACCGTGACCGACTCGCCGACCTCGAAGTCGACGGTGGCGGCGGTGGCCTTGGTGGTGGACTTCTTGGCTTCCTCGGACGGCTCCGGCGCGAGCAGCTTGGCGACCTCTTCGAGGCTCAGCGGGCTCGGCTTGTTGGACAGGCCGACGAAGCCGGTGACACCGGGCGTGTTGCGCACCGCGGACCAGGACTCGTCGGTGAGGTCCATCCGGACCAGCACGTAGCCGGGCAGCACCCGCTCCTTGACGAGCTGGCGCTTGCCGCTCTTCACCTCGGTCACGTGGTGGGTGGGCACCTCGACCTGGAAGATGTAGTCCTCCATGTTGAGGGACTGCGTGCGGGTCTCGATGTTGGACTTCACGCGGTTCTCGTAGCCGGCGTAGGAGTGGATGACGTACCACTCGCCGAACTGGCTCCGCAGATGGCGCTTGAACTCCTCGACCGGGTCGACGTCGGGGAGGACGTCACCGTCCTCGTCGACGTCGTCCGCCGGGACCTCTTCGGCCTCTTCGGCCTCGTCGACGGCGTCGGCCGGGGCCTCTTCGTCCTCGGCCTCGGCGTCGGCATCGACGTCAAAGTCGTCGGACTCGGCGAGCGAGTCCTCCGCAGCGTCGATGACCTCTTCCGGCTCGCCCGCCCGCTCCTCGCGGGGCTCGCCGGCCGGGTGTGAAGACTCGGACACGGTGACTCATTCTCTTTCCGTCGATGGGCTGATGGACTTACCGCGGGAGGACACGCCGGATGGCGGCTCAGGCTCCGCCGAAGATCCGCAGGACGCCCTCGGTGAACACCGCGTCGAGCCCAGCCACGATCCCGACCATGAGTAGAACGAAGACCAGCACGATTATGGTGTAGGAAATCAGGTCCTTACGCGTAGGCCAGATGACCTTGCGCAGCTCAGCGACAACCTGCCGGTAGAAAAGGGCGGGAGAAGTGCGCTTCGCCTTCTTCTCACCGCTCGGCTTGTCTGCGGTTTCGCCGCGCGTGTCGATCGCCACAGTCCTCACCTGATCCGGTCGTATCCAACGCATGTCTGCGGCGCGCTAGACGCCCTGATGCGCGGACCGCTCCTCGCAGGGCACGAGGGACTCGAACCCCCAACCGCCGGTTTTGGAGACCGGTGCGCTACCAATTGCGCTAGTGCCCTAAGACATGAACCACCATACATCGGTTGGACCGAGGTTTGTCCGTGGCTCACGGTCTTGACCGCCGATTCACGCATACGGCGGGAAGACCATGCGGAGTCTACGTGGGAATGGCCTCCACGTCGAACCGGTGGCGATCCGTCCCGGTCGCCTCCCGGATTACCGCCTCTTTAACCCTCTTGTACGGCCTGCTGATGACTCGTCCACATCCTGGATAAGCGGCGGAAACAGAGCCACAGGTCTGTAACCATGGAGGCATGACCCGTCCTCGCATCTCAGCGCGTATCTCCGCGATCTCCGAGTCCGCCACGCTCGCCGTGGACGCCAAGGCCAAGGCGATGAAGGCGGCGGGCCGCCCGGTCATCGGCTTCGGCGCCGGCGAGCCGGACTTCCCGACTCCCGACTACATCGTCGAGGCGGCCGTCGAGGCGTGCCGGAACCCCAAGTTCCACAAGTACACGCCGGCCGGCGGCCTGCCGGAGCTGAAGCAGGCCATCGCCGACAAGACGCTCCGCGACTCCGGCTACCAGGTCGACGCCGCCCAGGTCCTGGTCACCAACGGCGGCAAGCAGGCCGTCTACGAGGCGTTCGCCACGCTGCTGGACCCGGGTGACGAGGTCCTGGTCATCGCCCCCTACTGGACGACCTACCCCGAGGCCATCAAGCTGGCCGGCGGCGTCCAGGTCGACGTCGTGACCGACGAGACCACCGGCTATCTCGCGAGCGTGGAGCAGCTCGAAGCGGCCCGCACCGAGCGCACGAAGGTCCTGCTGTTCGTCTCGCCGTCCAACCCGACCGGCGCGGTCTACACCCCCGAGCAGGTCGAGGCGGTCGGCCGCTGGGCCGCCGAGCACGACCTGTGGGTCGTCACCGACGAGATCTACGAGCACCTCACCTACGGCGGCGCGACCTTCGCCAGCATCGCCACCGTCGTGCCCGAGCTGGGCGACAGGGTCGTCGTCCTCAACGGCGTCGCCAAGACCTACGCGATGACCGGCTGGCGGGTGGGCTGGCTGATCGGCCCCAAGGACGTCGTCAAGGCGGCGACCAACCTGCAGTCGCACGCCACCTCCAACGTCGCCAACGTCGCCCAGGCCGCCGCCCTGGCCGCCGTCAGCGGCGACCTGTCGGCCGTGGCGAAGATGCGCGATGCCTTCGACCGCCGCCGCCAGACCATGGTCCGCATGCTGAACGAGATCCCGGGCGTGCTCTGCCCCGAGCCGAAGGGCGCCTTCTACGCCTACCCGTCGGTCAAGGAGCTGCTGGGCAAGGACTTCGGCGGCAGGCGCCCGCAGACCTCCGCCGAGCTCGCCGAGCTGATCCTCGAAGAGGCCGAGGTCGCCCTCGTCCCCGGCGAGGCCTTCGGCACCCCGGGCTACTTCCGCCTGTCCTACGCGCTGGGCGACGAGGACCTCGTCGAGGGCGTCAGCCGGGTGGCCAAGTTCCTGGGCGGCGCCCGCTAGCCCCCGGGCACGTCTCCACGAGGAAAGGCCCGGGCCCGCGCCCGGGCCTTTCCTCGTGTACGGCCACGGCCCCCGGCGCACGCGTGGGGCCCGCCGCCCGACAGGGCCGACGGGGGCCGCCCCCGGGGCGGGCTCCCCGTGCGGGTCAGAACCGGGAGAAGGTCTCCTGGAGCGCGCGCTCCACGGCGGTCTGCAGGCCGATCGAGGACCCCACCCTGGCCAGCCGCTCGAACTCCGTCCTGCCCATGCGCCCGCGCAGCCTCAGCTTGGCGACGCGCAGCAGGCTCGCGAGCATGGGTGAGCGGCTGGGCGACACCTCGGCGCTCCGCCAGGCGGCGTCGGCCGCGCCGAGCAGGAGGGCGGCGAACGTGTCGTCCACACCGGAGGACTCGGCGATCACGGCGGACAGCTCCAGCCCCTCCAGCATGGAGAAGGTGTCGCCGAACAGCTGGGCGCCGAGGAGGGCGTCACGGATGGCGGCGGCGGCCTCGACGCTGTTGCCGAGCAGGTGCTCCACCTGGCCCAGGAGGAGGTTCAGGCGGATGAGGGTCCACTGGTCGCCGCAGGATTCGCAGAGGTCGCGTCCCTCCTGCAGGACGGACACGGCCTGTCCGTGATTGCCTTCGAGCATCATGGCGGTGGCCATGACCGTGTAGGTGGGCAGGAATCCGGGGAAGAAGTCGCCGGTCGAGCGGTGCCGCCCGCGGGCGTGCCTGATGTGCCGCAGGGCCTCGCCCACCTCGCCCCGCAGCACCGCCAGGTGGGACCGGAACTGGCTGACGTAGGCCGCGGCGTGTCCGTCGGCGTCCGCGGCGACGCACTCGGCGAGGATGCGCTCCGCGCGTTCGGGCTCACCGCGCCGGATCGACAGCCAGGCGTGCGCCAGAAGCGCCTTGAGCCGCTCGGGACCGGGGGCGGGGTCGAGGTCCAGCCCGCGCCGGAGAAGCTCGTCGCCCAGGGCGTGCATGCCGCAGCGCGTCCACAGCGACCACAGGTTGCCGGCCATGTCGAGGCCCTTGCGGTGCTCCTCCGGCCGGGAGTAGCAGTATTCGATGGCCGCGCGCATGTTGCCGGTCTCCGCCGCCAGCCGCCGGTACCGCTCCAGCTGGAGGTGCTCCCCGTCCAGCTCGGCGCGGCTGGACCGGCCGAGGAAGTGGTCGCGGTGGCGCCGGCGCGTCTCGCCGGTCTCGCCGAGCCGCTCCAGCCAGACGGCGCCGAACGCGCGGGCGGTGCCCGGCAGGCGGTAGCGGACGTCGAACTCCCCCTCCTCGCGGGCGAGGACGGACTTGTCGATCAGGCCGAGCAGGGTGTCGAGGACCTCGCCGGCGTCGAGTCCGTCGGCGGTGCAGACGTCCTCGGCGGCTTCGAGGTCGAAGGTGTCGGGGAAGACCGACGCCCTGGCCCACAGCAGGCGCTCCTGCGGGCCGCACAGCTCGTGGCTCCAGCCGTAGGCGGCGCGCATGGAGCCGTGCCGCCGGCCGTCGGAGGCGGTGGCGAACACGTCGGCGGCGGCGGGGTCTGGGGCGGCGGCGGCGAGCTCGATCGCCAGGGGCAGGTTGTCGAGCCGTTCGCAGAGCGCCGCCGCGTCGACGCCGTCGAGCCTCCTGTCGGCGAGGACGGCGAGCAGGTGTACGGCGTCGGCCGTCGGCAGGCCGCCGACCTGGTAGAGGTGCTCGCCGGGGAGCCCGAGCCGCTGCCGGCTGGTGACCAGGACCCGCAGTCCCTCGACGGAGCGCAGCAGCAGGCCGACCAGGATGCCCGCCGCGCCGACGGCGCGGTCGCAGCCGTCGAGGACGACCAGGCTCCGGCGCGGGGCGAGCCGGCCGACCAGCGCCGCCAGCGCCGGCTCGCCCGGCCGCCGGTCGGCGCCGGCCGCGTCCGCGAGCGTCTCGGCCAGCGAGGCGAGGTCCGCGGGGGTGTCGGACAGGTCTGCGACGTGGACGCCGCCGGGAAACTCCGCTCCGAGGGTCCGGGCCAGGCTCAGCGCGAGGCGGGTCTTGCCCACCCCCGCGGTGCCGGTCAGCGTGACGTGACGCGCCCTTCCCAGCAGGGCGGAGACCTCGGCCAGCTCTGCCTGCCTGCCGACGAAGACATCCGCTCTCATCGCAGCCCCAGCTCCGTACTGACTACACGTGCCCCTACGGTCGCATGGCGGAACGGTCGGCTGGTACCCCATCTGCCACATTTCCCCGGGTCACGCCGCCAGTCAGGAACACGTGCCGGCCGGGGCTCCCCGGCGCGGGCGCGCCGACGGGTCGTCGGCGGGTTGGGGCCAACTGTGACCGCCGGTGCCGGCCGTACGGCACCATATGGAAATGCCACGTCCCCTCAGCGAACTGCCCAAGGCCCACCTGCATCTGCACTTCACCGGCTCGATGCGGCACTCCACCCTGATCGAGCTCGCCCAGGAGCACGGCCTGCACCTGCCGGACTCGCTGAAGGAGGACTGGCCGCCCAGGTTGCGGGCGACCGACGAGCGCGGCTGGTTCCGCTTCCAGCGGCTCTACGACATCGCGCGGGCGGTCCTGCAGCGGGAGGAAGACGTCTACCGGCTGGTGCGCGAGGCCGCCGAGGACGAGGCCGCCGAGGGGTCCCGCTGGCTGGAGATCCAGGTGGACCCTTCGGGATACGCCCAGCGGTTCGGCGGGCTCACCCCGGCCCTGGAGCTGATGCTCGACGCCGCGGACAAGGCGGCCGGCTACGCGGGGATAGGGATCGCGGTCGTGGTGGCCGCCAACCGGACCCGGCACCCGCTGGACGCCAAGACGCTGGCCCGCCTCGCCACGCAGTACATGGACCACGGCGTGGTCGGTTTCGGGCTCTCCAACGACGAGCGCCGCGGCCGGGCCCGTGACTTCGACGGGGCCTTCCGGCTCGCGAAACGGGCCGGGCTGCTGGCCGTACCGCACGGCGGGGAGCTGCTGGGCGCCGCCAGCGTGGCCGAGTGCGTCGAGGTGCTGGGCGCCGACCGGGTGGGACACGGCGTGCGGGCGGCCGAGTCGCCGCGGCTGATGGAGCTCCTCGCCGAACGGCGGATCACCTGTGAGGTCTGCCCCACCTCCAACGTCGGGCTGGGGGTGGCCGAGCGGGCCGAGGACGTGCCGCTGCGGCGGCTGTTCGACGCCGGTGTGCCGATCGCGCTGGGCGCCGACGACCCGTTGCTGTTCGGCGCCCGGCTGCTGCCGCAGTACGAGCTGGCCCGGCAGGTGTACGGCTTCGACGACGCGGAGCTCGCCGAGCTGGCCCGGCAGTCGATCCGGGCGTCGACGGCCCCGGAGCAGGTCCGCCGGGAGCTGTTCAAGGAGATCGACGAGTGGCTGGCGTCAGCGGACTGAGCCGGCGATCTCCAGGGCCCGCTGGAGATCGTCGACGCCCTCCAGGCGCAGGCCGGTCCGTCCTTCCTGCCAGATGAGCGTGGGGCCTGCCGTGCGGGGGCGGACCGAGGCCTGGCCGCCGTCCCGGGGCAGGTAGCTCAGGCCGTGGCGGGCCTGGATCCACTGTCCCCGGGAGGCACCCGCCACCGGGACCTCCTCCGGCCAGGGCGGACCCAGCTCCTTGCGGAAGACGACCTGGAGCGTGCCGTCGTATTCGTCGAGCCTGACACCCGGCCACAGCAGCGACACGACCCGGCCTCCGTCGCCCACCCTGACCTCGCGGGGCTCGCCCAGCCCGGCCGGGACGGAGATCGGGAACGCCGCCTGCTCCCGGGCCTGCTCCAGGGTGACCCGCCGCTCCCCCGGCAGCGGCTCCGGCAGCCCGGACGGCAGCGGCCCGGGGGCACCGATCTCCAGCTCCACCCCGGCGAACCGCAGGACCTGCGTCACCGCGGCCCGCCCCACCGGGGTCCCCCCGAGGAACAGGGCGAGGAGGATCGCGACAGCGGAGACGATCGCCCGCCGCCGCAGGTGACCGCCGGGCCGCAGCACCCGCCATGCCCGCCGTGCCCGCCGTACCGGCGCGGTGGGCGGGGCGGGCACGGGGTGGCGGTCGGCGGCGGGGAGGGCCTCCAGACGCGCCCGTACGGCCCGCGCCACCCCGGCGGGGGGCGGGGCCGGGACGTCGACGGACTCGCCGAGGGCGAGGAGCCGGGCTTCGAGGTCGTCAGGCGAGGTCACGGCCCACCTCCTCACGCAGACGCTTCAGGCCGCGGAAGGCCCGCGACTTGACGGTGCCGACCGGGAGGTCGAGCACCTGGGCGGTCTCGGCCTCCGACAGTTGCAGGAAATACCGGCAGACGACGACCTCACGTTCCCGCTCGGGAAGCGTACGGACCATGTCGAGGAGCCGGGTCCGCCGGTCGGTGGCGACCGCCACGTCCTGCGGGTCCTCCACCCCGGGTGGGTCCAGCTCGGTCAGCTTCACGGCCAGCTCGGCCCGGCGGCCCCGCGAACGGGTCAGGTTGTGGGTCTCGTTGGCCACGATCCGCAGCAGCCAGGGCCGGAACGGCGCCTCGCGGCGGAAGCCGGCCAGGTGGCGGTATGCCTTGACGAACGCCTCCTGGACCACGTCCTCGGCCTCGTCGGCGGCGCCGAGCATCGCCGCCGTGCGGTGCGCGAGCGCGCTGTAGCGGGTGACCAGCACCTCGTAGGCGTCCAGGTCACCGGTCAGGGAGCGGGCGATCGCCTCGTCGTCGTCCGTCGGGGGCTCCTTCGCGGTGTCGTGAGAGATTCCACCGCACGGCGACGCCCGGGGGGAAGCCCCCGGGCAGGAGCTCCCGGCCGGAGTCCCGGACCACGGCCGACCTGGGGGCCGGTCCACGGGCTCGGGCCGTGGTGGGCTCTGTCAGGCGAGGGCGTAGGCCACCGCGGAGCCGGGGTCGTCGTCGTGGCCCTCGGCGAAGGCCGCGTCGTAGGCGTCATCGCCGAGCAGTTGCCTGGCCGTGCGCTCGGCGACCGTCCCCGGCTCCGACATGCCCTGCGGGCAGCCGGCCCTCCGCAGCCCGGAGACGGCCCGCAGCCGCGCTCCCGTGCCCTGGAGGCGGGCCGTGCGGTAGCCGTCCCCCTCGACCGCGGCGATCACCGCGAGCTGGTCGACGGCCAGCGCCACGCCGGCCGTGTCGCGCAGCCGCCACTTGACGTCGAGCGACTGCCTGGCCGCCGCCGCGGCCCCGGCCGCCCGGCCGAGGCCGAGCCGCGCGATGGACAGCACGTAGTCACCGCAGGCGCGGGCCCAGCGCTCGCCTCTGGCGTCGCAGAGCCGCTGCACCTCCTCCAACATGGAGACGGCCCTGGCGAACTCGCCGCGCCAGGTGACCGCCATCGCCAGGGTCACCAGGGCGAGCGGCTCGCCGACGGTCGCCCGGCCGGCCCTGCGGAAACACTCACGGGCGCGCTCGATGCCGGGTTCCACCTCGTCGAAGGCGCCGACGGACAGGGCGTGGACGGCCAGTTGGAGCCGGGCGTGCCCGGCCGCCGTGTGGTCGTCCCCGTCGAGGGCGGCCGACAGGGCCGCCTCCAGCCGGCGGCGGCCTCGCTCCAGGTCCCCCTCGGCGATGGCCACGCAGCCGTCGGCCCACAGGAGCCTGGGCAGCCCGGGATCGGTGCCGGGCGCGGCGTCGATCACCCGTCCCATGTGGTGGCGGCCCTCACCCGACCGGCCCAGGCAGAGCCAGAGAGGCCAGAGCCTCCCGGCTAGCTCGACGGACAGCGGGCTCGACGGGTCGCCGGAGCCGAGCACGCGGCGGAGATCGGTGCCGGCGGAGCTCAGCCGGGCCGCCCACCCTTCCTGCCCGGGGCCGTACCAGCCGGCGTCGGCCCTGCGTGCCAGGTCGAGGTGGTAGCGGCGGTGCCGGCGGAGCAGCCCGGCCTCCTCCCCGAGCCGGGCGAGCCGCCGCCGGCCGTACTCCTTGACCGCCTCCGGCTGCCGGTAGCCGCCGGGGACCCGGGCGAGCAGCGCCCTGTCCGCCAGGCCGGCCAGCAGAACGGGCACGTCGGCCAGGCCGTCGCCGCACACCCACCCGGCGGCCTCGGCGTCGAAGTCTCCGGCGAAGACCGACAGCCGGGCCGAGAGCAGGCGCTCCCCGGGACCGCACAGCTCATGGCTCCAGCTGATCACGGTGCGCAGGGTGGCGTGCAGGCTCTCGGGGCGGGACAGCGGCCCCCGGTCGTCGTACGGTCCCCCGGGCCGCTCCCCCCGGCGCTCCACCGGCGACGCTCCGGGCCGCCCCTCCGACCGCCCCGCGAGCCGCTCCACCGGCGACGCTCCCGGCCACTCCTCGGACCACCCCGCGAGCCGCTCCGGCGGCGACGCTCGGAACCATTCCTCCGACCGCCCCGCGAGCCGTTCCAGCGGCAGCGTCCGGAGCAGCCCGGCGGCCAGCTCGACGGCGAGCGGGATGCCGTCCAGCCGCCGGCAGATCCTGGCCGCGGACATCAGTGCCGCCCCGTCCGTCTCCAGGCCGGGGGCCGCGGCCCGGGCCCGGTCGAGGAAGAGCCGGAGCGCGTCGTCCGTCATCGGCCCCACGGCGTCGGGGGCCGGCGGCTCGAACGGCCCGACGGGCAGCAGCGCCTCCCACGCAAGGCCGAGGGGCTGCCGGGAGGTCACGATGATCCGCACGCCGGGCGCCCCGGCCAGGACGGCGGCGACGAGGTCGCGGCAGGCGTCCGGGAGATGCTCGCAGCCGTCCAGGATCAGCAGGAGGTTCTTGCCCGCGAGGAATTCGGCCAGCACCTCGCCCCCGGGGCGGGCCGACTGCTCGCGCAGCCCCAGGGCGGCCGCGACGATGTGGGCGAGCAGGTCGCCGTCGCGTTCGCCGGACAGCTCCACCAGCCAGGCGCCGTCCGGGTAGGAGCCCTGGCATTCCTCCGCCGCCCTCACCGCGACCCGTGACTTGCCGACGCCTCCGGCGCCGGTGACCGTGACCAGCGACGTCTCGGCCAGGAGCTTCAGCAGCTCCCGGATCTCGCTCTCACGGCCGACGAGGCCAGTCGTCTCCGCGGGGAGGTTCCCGCGCCACCATGGGTTCCGTTCCATCGGTTCGTGCTCCTTCCACTCTTCTGTGGAAATCGCACCCCGTCAGGGTCACGGACCGGTCAGCCTCCCTCTCGCGGGTGGGGTTTACTTCTTCCCGAGTGCAAAACTCACCGCCGCCCCAAGGCCGAAGTTCCTCCCGTGCGCGGTGGAATTTCCGAATCGTCAGAGTTTGCCGCTCAAAGGCGGCCGGGCCGCCCGGCCGGGAGTCTCGGCCC
>NZ_JBSFPS010000229.1:0-16884 GCF_053588315.1 Streptosporangium sp. NPDC003464
GGTGCGTGCCTCCCGCCGGCCGGAGACCCGGCAGGAGATGACCGACTGGCTCAAGCGCGCCCACACTCGGAAGAAGGACGAGCGCGCCGATCTGGGCACTGCGGTGCACCAGATCATCGAGGCCAAGGTGCTCGGCACGCCGATCCCCGACGCCATCGTGAACGACCCGGAGATGCAGCCCTACGTCCGCAACTTCGAGGCGTTCGTCTCCGACTGGCGCATCGAGTTCACCGCCTCGGAGATGGTCGTCGCCGACTACGAGCACAAGTTCGCCGGCACCCTCGACTACCTGCTCCGCTCCACGCTGCTCGCCGAGGCGCTCGGCTGCCCCGCTGACATGGACATCCCGGGCGACACCAAGACCGGCGGTGAGCTGGACGAGACCACCTACGACGGCAACGTCAAGGGCGTCTACCCCGAGGCCGGGGTGCAGATGTCCGCCTACCGCAAGGCGAAGTTCGGGTGGCTGCGGGATGGCACCCGGGTGGAGATGCCACCCCGGCACGAGGTCGGCGTGGTCTTGCATCTGCGTCCCGAGGGGTACCGGCTGTACCCGGTGCGGTGCGGTGACGAGGTGTTCGCCGCGTTCTGCTCGATCCGCGAGGTCGCGGAGTTCCAGACCGGGAGCCAGTCGCGCAGCATGTCCCATTCCTTCTGGACCGAGTAGAGCGCGTCCACGCACGCGGTCTCCAGGTTCGTCCCGGAGCCGTTCCCCCATGCGTCGTCGGTGCCGGTGTAGGCGGAGCCGTTCTGCCCGCCGCAGCGGATGCCGCTGCGGGTCGGGTCGGTCATCGAGTACGAGGTGCCGGAGCCGCTCGTGTTGATGGTGACCTGGCCGTAGTAGTAGCCGTTCCCGGTGCCCGCCCGCACCTCGTCGTAGGAGTCGACGATCTTTCCGGTGCGCGCGTCGACGAACACGTGCTGCTTGCTCGGCTTGCCGTCGGCGATGCCGGAGACCAGGGCCTCCCAGGCGAGGCGTGGCCTGGCGCCCCAGGCCAGGACCACCAGGCGCGGGTCCGCGCTGTCGTCGACCCGGGTCAGCCGGGTCTTCGCCTCGGCGCGGGCGGCCTCGGCGGTCACCGTCGGCGAGGTCGGCACGTTCCGGGTGGCGCCGGCGGCCGCCGCGGTGTCGCGGACGTTCCCGGCGGAGTCGGTGATCACGACCGCGTCGCCGCCCACCACGGGGAGCCCCTTGTAGGTGCGCTCGTAGGCGACGGAGTACATGCCGCCGGAGCCCGCGGTCACGGCGGTGCGCCGGTAGGTCTCCTCCGGGCCCTTGCGCAGGTCGTCCAGGCCGCTCGCGACGGCCTGGTCGGCGGCGGCCAGGGCGAGCTGGGGCGGGTCGGCGAGGGAGCGGAGGTGGTCGGCCGTCCCGGGGGACGGTTTCGCGGCCGCAGGTGAGGAAGGTGCCACCGCGGCCACGACGGCCAGGCCGACGGCAGCCGCGAGTACAGCTCTGCGTCTCACGCGTGTTCCTTTCGATCGATGTCCCGCGCCGCGGCCGTCCGCGTGAGCGGGCGGCGGCGGCCGCGCCGCCGGGGATCACCCGGCGGCGGGCACAGCGGGATCGGGGGGGTGAAAAGGAAGATGAGCAGCGGGATCCGCCCGGGTGAGACGGGCGGTCGGCGGGAGTTCCGCCCGGACGGAACAGGTGGCCGGATCGGGAGAGGTCATCCGTTTCCGGGCCGCCGTTCCAGCCGCGGCCGACGGTGCCGGCGGTGACACCGTCGCCGGACGGCTAGGGCGGGGAGGGGAGGCGGCGCTCCATGACGCTCCTTGTTCTGCGGATCGCTCCGCGGACGCGGTGGGCATTTCCGGGCCGCCGGTCCTGCTCGGTCGGCGTTCGCGCGTCTCCGTCACCCGTGCGGGCCGGAGAGGGGCGTCGGTCTCGCGCGATGACCGGGCGGATGTGCGGCGACCTGTGCCGTGACGCTAGATCCGCGATCAGGCGCCGAACATCCGTATCGACATCCGTATGCCTACGGAAAAAGCGGCTCCCGCGCCGAGCCGCTTGAGGATGAGCCCGTTCCCGGACTGGACATGCCGAAGCCAGACAAACGGACAAATAACGCTTTACCGGGCGGTCGCGGCCTGCGCGGCCGGACCGGCGAGACGGACGATCGCGGGGAGGGGGAACAGCAGCAGGTAGAGGTTGGGGATCCACCAGGCCGGGGAGAAGTCCCCGCGCAGGGTCCAGAAGGCGATGGCCATCAGGCCGGAGGCCGCGGTCAGGACCAGGGAGACGAGCATCAGCGGCGGGCCGTTCGGCGCGCCCCTGCGGATGAGGTGGAGGCTGGTCAGGCCGGTGGCACTGGCCAGGACGTCGATCCAGAGGAACGACCAGTTCCAGGAGACCATGATCGGGTCGGCGTAGTCGGCGAAGGCCCACTCCGGCGGGACGAGGCCCAGACCGGTGACCGAGAAGTAGACCAGGAAGCCGATGTCGGTGACCAGCATGAGCGCCTTGGTCACCCCGGAGGGGCTACGGCGCGCCATGGTCGATCATCTCCATCAGGTGGCGGCGGACCCGCTCGTGCAGCCCGGCCTCGGGCTCGGCCAGGCCCAGCAGGCGGGCCGCCCACCAGCCGTCCACGGCCAGGCGGACCAGGGTGGCGACCGCGGGGTCGACCCCGTCGTCGGTGAGGCGGCGCTGCCAGGTGGCGTAGCGCTCCCGCAGGGGCGCGAGCCCGCCGGGGTCGACGAGGACACCCGCCAGCAGGGCGGCGGTGACCCGGTCGGCCGGGGCCCGGCCGCCGGCCGGACGCTCGGGGACGGCCTCGGGGACGGTCACGGCGACATAGGCGCGCAGGAAGTCGCCCGGCCGCGGGCCGGCGTCGGCGAGAGCCGCGTCGAAGGCGCCGACCAGGCGCTCGATCATCGCGGCGACCAGGGCCTGCTTGGTGGGGAAGTGGTAGAACAGCCCGCCCTTGGAGACCCCCGCACGCCGGGCCACGGCCTCCAGGGTCAGCGACTCGGCCCCTTCGGTGAGCAGCACCTCGGCGGCGGCGTCGAGCAGGCGATCTTTCGAACTCGGTCTCGGCACGGCCGAAACTGTACCGGCCGACCGGTACAGTTTCAACGGCGGACAGCGGAAGCCGTACGCTCTCGTCATGCTGAACACCCGCTACGCGCGCTCTGGAATGGTCTGCACTGTCGATCACCTCGCCTCCAGCGCGGGCGTGGCCATGCTGGAGCGGGGAGGCTCGGCGGCCGACGCGGCGATCGCGGCCAACGCCGTGCTGGCGGTGACCGCACCGCACATGTGCGGGCTGGGCGGCGACCTGTTCGCGCTCGTCCATGACGGCTCCGGCGCGCCCGCGGCGCTCAACGCCTCCGGGCGGGCGGGGTCGGGCGCCGACCCCGAGCGGCTGCGCGCCGAGGGGCACGACCGCATGCCGCACCGGCACGACGTCCGCTCGGCCCCGGTGCCGGGATGCGCGGACGGCTGGCTGGCCCTGCACGGGCGGTACGGCAGGCTGCCGGCGGCGGAGGTGCTGGCACCGGCGATCAGGCACGCCCGCGACGGGTTCCCGGTCTCGCCGCTGATGGTCCCCGCGTTGGAGACGGTCGGCCCGCTGTGCGAGGACTTCGCCCCGGCCCGGCAGGCCGGCGACCTGATCCGGCGGCCCGGGGTGGCGCGGGCGCTGGAGGCACTGGCCGCCGGCCGGGACGGGTTCTACCTCGGCGAGTTCGGCGAGGGACTGCTCGCGGTCGGCGGTGGTGAGTACACCGAGGACGACCTGGCCAAGGACAGCGCGCAGTGGGTGGATCCGCTGCGGGCGCGGGCCTTCGGGCACGACGTGTGGACCATGCCGCCCAACTCGCAGGGATACCTGCTGCTGCTGGCCCTCGGCATCGCCGAGGGGCTCGACCTGCCCGCCGACCCGGCCGACCCCCTCTGGGCGCACCTGCTGGTGGAGGCCGCGCGGCTGGCCGGGCACGACCGGCTGGAGGTGCTGTTCGACGGCGCCTCCGTCGACGGGGCGCTGGGCTCGGCCGCCGCGCGCCGCGCCCTGATCGACCCGGCCGGACGGGCCGCGGTGCGCGATCTCACCGCGCCGGGCGACACCACCTACCTGTGCGCGGTGGACGGCGACGGCATGGGCGTCTCGCTGATCCAGTCCAACGCCGCCGGCTTCGGCAGCCTGGTCTTCGAGCCTCGCACCGGCATCAACCTGCACAACCGTGGCATCGGGTTCTCGCTGGTCCCGGGCCATCCCGCCGAGTACGGCCCCGGCCGCCGCCCCCCGCACACCCTGGTCCCCGCCCTGGTCACCCGGCCCGACGGGTCGCTCCGCTCGGTGGTGGGCACGATGGGCGGCGACGCCCAGCCGCAGATCCTGCTCCAGGTCCTGACCCGCCTGCTCGTCCACGGCCGGACGGCCGGCGAGGCGGTCGGCGCCCCCCGCTGGCGGCTGGCCGCAGGCGGCACCGGCTTCGACACCTGGCACGCCCCCGACCAGGCCGTGGTCGAGGTGGAGGAGGGCGGCCCGTGGGGCGAGGGCCTGCGCGACCGGGGACACCCCGTCGCCGCCGCGCCGTACGGTTCCGCCTTCGGCCACGTGCACCTGATCGACGTGCTGCCCTCGGGCGTCCTGGCCGGGGCCGCCGACCCGCGCTCGGTCATCGGGGCCGCGGCGGGGCTCTGACCGGGGGTTTCCGGCGACAGAACGGGTAGGGCGGCGATATGAGTGAAATGCCCCCAGACCGTGAGGGTCTGAGCGACGAGCAGGCGGTCGAGGTCGAGGAGTGGACCGACGACCTCGGCATCAACCACGAGATCCGCGAGGACGACCCCGAGCACCGGGACACCCTTGACGAACGCCTCCGGCGCGAGGCCCCGGACCGCGAGCGCCCCTCGCGCGAGGAGAGCCGCCTGGTGGCGCCGGACGAGGGCATCGGCCCGGACGAGACGTCCGAGGCCTACGCCCGGGACGTCGGCCCCGACGACGGCGACCTGTCGGCCGAGGAGCGTGCCGTCCACATCGACCCCGAGACCTGACCCGGGACCACGGCCGGCGACCGCGCGGGCGAGGGCCGGCCCCGGAGACCCGCCCGCGCGGCCCACCCGGTCCGCCTCGACGAGGGGGCCGGCAGGACGCGCTGCCGGCGAGCACGTCCGAGGCCGGCCGGCGACCCGCCGGCCGTGACGGGGGACTCCCCCGACGGCACGGACTCCGCGGTTCCCGCCCGTACTCCCCGCGACGGCTCCGCCGCCACCGGGACGCCAATCGGTGACGCATCATTCTTTGTCAGGCTATTCAAGATTTATTCAAGGTTTTTCGCACAGTGGCCGATGAATAGTGAGTGTTGACGGGTCCTCGGGCCCGTCCAGACAGTTCTGACCCGCGCGAAAGGGTTCGACGGTCGCGACATGGTTGCACACGGCGTATCTGACGACCGGTCCCTGCGTTTCAGCATCCTCGGCCCGCTGGAGGCGAGCCGGTACCAGCGGATCCTGCCGGTATCCGCCCGGCGCCCGCGCGTCGTGCTGGCGACCATGCTGCTGGCCGCGAACAAGGTCGTGTCCGTCCAGCGGCTGACCCGGGCCCTGTGGCCCGGCTGGCCGCCGGACACGGCGCGGACGCAGATCCACTACTGCGTGTCCTCGCTCAGGAAGCGGCTCGCGCCGGCGGACGTCATCCTCTCCCACCCCTCGGGTTACGCCCTGACGATCGCCGAGGATCAGCTCGACGCGCTGGCGTTCCACCGGCTCGTGTCCGACGCGGAGGCGGCTCGGGAGAACGGCGACCTGGACGCGGCCGCCCGGCTGCTGCGGCAGGGGCTGTCGCTGTGGCGGGGCCCGGCCCTGGACGGGCTCGACGTCCCCTGCCTGGGGGCGGAGGCCGCCCGGCTCGACGAGCTGCGGCTGCTGGCCTTCGAGGAACTGGTCGATGTCGAGCTGCGGCTGGGCCGGGCCCAGGAGGTGATCCCCGGGCTCCGCGAGCAGGTGGCCCTCTTCCCCCTGCGCGAGCACCTGGCGGCCCAGCTCATGACCGCGCTCCACCGCGCGGGCCGCCGGTCCGAGGCGCTCGCCGTGTTCCGCGGGGTACGGCGCCGCCTACGGGAGAACGAAGGGCTCGGGCCGGGGCCTGAGCTGCGCGGCGTCGAACAGCTCATCCTCAGTGCCGACGCGTCACCCGGCCGCGGCGCCTGACTCCTCCACCGCGCCGGACGGCGCCGCGTACACGGCCAGGTGCAGCCGGAACAGCTCCGCGTACAGCCCGTCCTGCGCCATCAGCCCGGCGTGCGCGCCGTGCTCGACGATCCGGCCGCGGTCCAGGACGTAGATCCGGTCGGCGAGCTGCGCGCTCGTCATGCGGTGGGTGATGAGGACGACCGTCCGCGGTTGCCGATCCTCCTCTCCCGCCGGCGCCCCCCGCCCGAGGACCCGCGCGCTGACGTCGGCGAACAGCGCGTGCTCCGCGCGCGCGTCCATGGCCGCCGTCGGCTCGTCGAAGATGAGCAGTGGCACGTCCCGGTAGAGGCCGCGGGCGATCGCGATCCGCTGCCACTGCCCCCCGGACAGTTCCTGCCCCCCGGCGAAGCGGCGGTCGAGCAGCGTGTCGTAGCCGTGCGGCAGCCGGTCGACGACCGGGCCGAGCCCGGCCGCGGCGCCGGCCGCGATCACCGACGCGTCTCCTCGCGCGTCGCCCGCCTCGATGTTCTGCCGTGCCGTGAGGGGCCAGCGGGTGTAGTCCTGGGGCACGTAGCCGATCCGCGCCCGGAGCGCGGCGGGGTCGATCTCGGTCGTGGGCACGTCGTCCCACCTCACCTCGCCCCTGTCCGGCCGGTAGAGTCCGGCCAGGATCCTCGCCAGCGTGGACTTGCCCGAGCCGTTCTCGCCGACGAGGGCGATGATCTCCCCCCGCCTGATCTCCATGTTGACGCGGTCGAGCACCGCGACGTCGGAGGCCGGATAGGAGAACGACACGTCACGCAGGGTGATCGTGTCGAAGGCCGGGGACGCGGCGCCGGGCGACGGCTCCGGCGTGCGCTCCCGCGCCAGCGTGCAGAAGTCGAGATAGTCGGTGAAGTACAGGCCCTCCTCGTAGCAGCGGCTGACCGTGCGCATCAGGGCGATGAGCGTGGTGCGGCCGACGCCGACGGCGAGCGCCGCGGTGGCCGCCTCGGCCAGCGGGACCACCCCGAAGACGAGCAGGAGGCCCAGCGTCAGGTACACCACGCCCGCGCTCAGGGCGGCGAAGGCCTCCCCCAGCACCCGGACGCCCGTCTGCCTGCGCGCCAGGCGCAGGCGCTCGCCCTGCTCGACGCGGGTGACCGCGGAGAACTGCGCCAGCAGGAAGCGGCTCATGCCGTACGAGCGGACCTCCGGTGCCGTGGCGCGGTCGGCCATGAGCTCGTTGAGGATCCACTTGCGCCGCAGGCTGGTCGACAGCAGATGGACCGTCGCGTACCCCATCCTGGCGACCAGCACCTCGGCCCACCCGGCCGGCAGCGCGGCGACGACCAGCAGCGCCAGCAGCAGCGGGTGGAGCATGCCCAGCACGCCCGCCACCGCGGCGATGCCGGCCAGCCCGGCCACGACGTCGACGGTCGCGTCGACCACGGCGCCCGCCGAGGCGGCGCCGCGGTCCCTGGCCCGGTGCATGACGTCGCAGAAGGCGGGATCGTCGAACGCCTGCACCTCCACGCCCGTCGTCAGCTCGTACAGCCGCTGCTCGGCCACCCTGGTGACCTGGGGCTGCAGACGCAGCTGGGCCCAGTCGGCGCCCGTCCGCGCCGCCGTCCTGGCCAGCCCGGCGGCGGCGATGACGAGCAGGGACGGCAGCGCGTCGCGGAACGCGCCCGCCGGCGAGGCCGCCGTGATCAGGTTCTGGAAGACGCCCGTGGCCGGCAGCAGCGTGAACAGCATGAGCACGGCGCCGGCCACGCCGAGCGACAGGGACGCCGCCGTGTCCCTCGGGCTGGCCTGCCGGGCGAGGCGGGTCGCGTCCGCGACCAGCCGCGGCAGCCGCCGGGCGACCACGCGGAAAGGCACGCGCGACAGCTCGTCCTCGCGGGGATACCAGGCGGGGTCGTCGGCGAGCTCCGGGAACTCCGCGGCCTCCTCACGTCCCAAGGAAGCCCCGCTCCCCCAGCACGTGGCCGCCGCGCGTGGCGAGGCTCGTACGGCCCGCCTGCCACGACCACACGTAGCCGCCCTCGTCCGGGCGTCCGGCGCCGTCCCAGAGCCGGCGCACCGCCGTCAGCCGTTCGGCCAGGCCACGGCCCGCGGACGTGGCGCGGACCGCGCCGCTCCCGTCCACGATCAGCGAGCAGTTCTCGCGGTGGCCGTCCACGAGCTGGACGGCGGGGGCACCGCCGGCCGGGGGAGAGAACGGCAGGGCGGCCAGCCCGGGGATCGCGAAACCGGCGAGCAGGGCCAGGCCGGCAGGCGTGCCCGGCTCGATCGCCCCGGCGGGCCCGAACTCGTCCAGACTCACCTCCACGGCCTCGTGGACCGGCACGCCGGGTAGCGCCGTGGCACCGCTCGATCCGCCGTGCACCAGCGAGGGGCAGGTGCGCCCGCCGTTGGCCAGGAACCGCCCGGTGGCCATGTCCTCGCCGGTCCGCCGGACCACGAGGGTGAGCCCCCGCCACGGCAGCGGATACGTGGTGACCAGCGTCCCGCCCGGTCGCAGCGCGGCGATCCAGCCACCGGGGACGACGGTGGTCGCGGCCGAGACGAGGACCCGGGAGAAGCGCGCGTACCCGGAGTCGGGCCGGGTGGCGTCGCCCGCGCGGACCGTGACCGCGTCGAAGCCGAGGCGCGCGAGCGTCCTGCCCGCCACGGCGGCGAGATCGCGGTCGATCTCGACGGTCTCGACGGCCGCTCCGGTGACCTCGGACAGCAGCGCCGCGGCGTACCCGGTGCCCGTTCCGATCTCCAGGGCTCTCGCCCCGGCGGGCGGGTCCAGTT
This sequence comes from Streptosporangium sp. NPDC003464, assembly GCF_053588315.1. Taxonomy (NCBI): domain Bacteria; kingdom Bacillati; phylum Actinomycetota; class Actinomycetes; order Streptosporangiales; family Streptosporangiaceae; genus Streptosporangium; species Streptosporangium sp. NPDC003464. Next base: position 8,924 of record NZ_JBSFPS010000229.1, read on the forward strand.
CCTGCAGCAGGTGCCCGACGAGCGACGGCGCGGTGCAGGACGATCGGATGCCGCCGTCGTCCGCGCACCGGACGATCAGGGGCCGGTCCGTGTAGGCGGCGGCGATCGCCTCGGCCGGATCCGGCATCTCGGGCCAGCGGAACCGGTCGTCCGGCCGTTCCGGCAGCCAGAAGGCGTGGTCAGCCACGAAGGCGTGCCGGGGCACCCGGGCGAAGGCGGCCCGCAGCCGCGGACAGGACAGACCTCTCTCCTCGGCGAGCAGCGTGACGAGAGCCGCCCGGCGCTCCGCGGCGATCTCGTCGACGGTGGTGGCGGGTCGCACGCCGATCCCTATCGGGCCAGGCCGGCCGCCAGGTACTCGGCCATGGCCCCCCTCAGATTCAGGTCCTCGATCTCGTCGTCCAACCAGGCGAACTGCCCTGACGGGTTGACCTCCAGGAACACGTGCTCGCCGCGGGGTGTGACCACCATGTCCACGGCGCCGTAGTTCAGCCCGAGCTCGCGCATGAGCGCGCGCAGGCCGGTCTCCACCGATTCGGGGATGTCCACCCTGCTGTGCCGGAGGTGCTCGTCGGAGCCCACCGGGCAGGAGCGCCAGTCGACGGCCCGCCCGCCGTCCTCGTCGACGCCGTCGATCCTGACGGGGAAGAGCCGGTCACCGATGACGGTGATGCGCAGGTCGTACGCCTTCTCGACGAGCTCCTGGAAGATGCAGGGCGCGAACCGGACGCGGGCCAGCAGGTCGTCGTCGAGCTGCGCCACCGCCGAGGTGAACAGGCCGCCGGGCCAGCCGCCCGGCTCGCGGATCAGCCCGCTGTTGAGCGCCTTGTAGATCATCGACCCCTCGCACTCGGCATGGAACGGCCTGACGCGGGCGGGATCATTGGTGATCAGGGTCCGGGGCACGCGCAGGCCCACGCTTCTGGCGATCCGCAGTTGCAGCGGCTTGTAGTCGGCACGTGACTCCAGGTCGGGACGGTTGACCCAGAGCACGGGCAGGCCGCTCATCACCCCGCCGAACGCGTGCGCCGCCTCCTTCTGCGCGAACTCGCGGAACGGGCCGGTGAGCGCGTCGTCGAACCGGAACGCCGTCGGCCGCAGGTACCAGACCGACGCGACATCCTCCAGCGAGATCGACCGCTCGCTGTGGGTCGAGTCGAACAGCTCGGTCGTGCATCCCGCGGGACCGATCCGGTACGTCAGCGTGGAGTTGACCGGGTAGTAGCTCGTGTCGTAGCGGAACACCGGGACATCCATGTCGTGGAGGACCTTGACGACGCTGTCGGCGGTGAGATCCATCTCCTGGGTGAGGACGACGACCGTGCGCTTCATGCGGATCCCTTCGTGCTTCGTGTTCGGCAGGCTGCTCGCAGGAGGAATGACCGGCCGGTGAGGAGGCGGGAACGCGGGAGCTCCCGCCTCCGCCCGGACGAGCGGGCGTCACGGAACCGGACGGTGGCCGGCCGTCAGGTCACCGGACCGTCAACAGGCGTCATCGGTGGTCGGGTCGTTGATCCACACGCCGCCGCCGATATAGGTGCTCTTGTTGGTCTTCGTGTACACGCCCTGCATGCGGATCTCCTGGTGCGAGGTCGACCAGATCTGCGCCTTGGGGTCGTAGTGGTGCTGCGACCAGAGGTCGGCGAGCGGGTTCTTGCCCGCGACCAGGTCGGGCCCGTAGTCGATCTCGAACGCGTACCCGAACGGCTTGACGGCGTCGTCGACGTCCAGATAGGCCGTGATGCGCTCGATGGATTCCGGCAGGCTCAGCTCGAGGAACTGCCGGGAGGTGCGGAAGGATTTCGGATACATTTCCCTGGCGGGCGCTTCTTGGATAACGAGGTCGAATGCCATTCCCAAGCCCTCCTTGCGGGACGCGGAATTCCGGCGGACCGAATTCGGCCCGGCCGTTTCCATCCGAAGAATAAACAACCGACGCTACCAAAGGACTATCAAACCGCTACCACGGCTCCGACCTGGATTTTTCCGTCAAAAGACCTGTTTTGCAGGTGCTGAGGGTGCGGCTCCGGACGACGCCGCCCTCCGGCCATTGATCTTCTTTGTCCAACGGACCGGACATGCCGATTCAAGCGGTATTGGCGCAGCATCCAACGGACACGCCTCAGACCTGCGCTTACGCAGAGGTCTCAAGCTGGTGGAGCAGACCTGAGCCCTGCCCGTCAATGCGGGCCGGCGGCAGGTCCGGCAGATGGGCAGATCAAAGCCCGCCCCTGAGGCGGTCAGCCGGCAGGCGCGGCGGTCAGCGCCGTGACGAGGGCGGGGAAGTCGTCGACGACGAAGTCCGCGTCCCCCGCCTCGGGGCGGGCGGCGTGCAGGTGGCCCCAGGGGCCGCGGCGGATCAGGGCGGTCCGCATCCCGGCCGCGCGGGCGGGGCGGACGTCGTTGTCGATCCGGTCGCCCACGTAGAGGATCTCGCCGGGCTCCCGCCCCGACACCGCGACCACCTCGGCGAAGAAAGCGGGGTCGGGCTTGGCGACGCCCCAGCCGTCGGAGGTGTGGATCGCGTCGACGGGCAGGTCCATCGCGGCCAGCGCGTCGTAGGCCTGCGGCGGCTGGTTGCCCGCGATGATCAGCTCGTAGCCGAGGCCGCGGAGCGCGGCCAGGCCGGGCCGTACGTCCGGATAGAGGTCGTCGACGTCGAAGTTCACCCGGAGCCCGTCGGGGTCCTCCCGCTTCCACGCCTCCTGCTCGGCCTCGACGTCGAATCCGGGCCTGAACAGCTCGAAGGCGTCGGTGAGCGGCCGGTCGAGCGCGGCCATGCCGCCCAGCACACCCAGCAGCGTGAACCGGGGGACGCCGAGCCGGTCGGCCCAGCGCGACCAGATCCGCGTCTCGTCGATCAGCGTCTCCCCCACGTCGAACACCAACGCCCGCACCACGATGCTCCCCCTTCGCTCAACCCACCGATCCTATTGGCGTACGGCGGCGCCCCCCGCGGCGACCGGGGCGCCCCATAGCCACCGCGCATACCTCGCGTTCTTCGAGGATCTCCGCGGAATACTCAGAGCGTTTGTTCGGACACGAAGGGACACAGGTCGATGGTGATGACAGCGCCCGGAAGCCCCGCTCAGCACACCGCCCCGGAAGCCCCACAACTGCCTCGCACGCCGAGGGAGCTCTTCGAATCCCTTCCTCCCACCCTCTGCCTCCGGGCCGAGATCATCGACGGGAACCTTCTCTTGAGCCCTTCCGGGACCCCCCAGCACGCCCGTATCGCCAGACGCCTCAGCCGAGCCCTGATTCCCGTGGAAGACGAGAACGGTTGGGAGAGCTTCACCGGCGACGTCGACGTCCGCATCGAGGGACCACGTGACACGGTGATCCCCGACTACTGCCTGGCCCCGTGAACGCCCCGCTCTGGGGTGATCGAGAGATCCTCTCCTCAGGTTTGATCATGGTCGCCGAGGTCGTCTCACCCGAGAGCATGGAGATCGACCGCGCCACCAAGCCCAGGATCTACGCGGGGTGCGGCATCCCGATCATGCTGATCGTCGACTCCGTGGCCTCCCCGCCGACGGTCACCGTTCTCAGCGGCCCCGAAGAAGGCGTCTACCGGAGCATGAGCCAGGTCCAGACAGGCAAGCCGATCCGGATCCCCGCCCCCGTCGACTTCGAGCTGGACACCTCGATCTTCCTGTAGTCCGCGCTTCCCCGACCGGACCCGTCGACGGCGTGCCTCCAGGGCCGTGACGGGTCCGCTCACGGGTGGCACGGCGCAGCCGCCGGACCACCCGGACGTCCTCCCCCGGAGGGACCGGCGCCGGCGGTCAGCCGACGAGCTGCTCCATGGCCTTGCGGACGCGCTTGTCGGAGATCGAGTAAGGGGTGCCGAGGGTCTGGGCGAAGTAGCTGACCCTGAGCTCCTGGATCATCCAGCTGATCCGGCGGACGTCGTCGTCGGAACGGCGGGCGGGGGGGAGCTTGTCGACCAGGTCGTGATAGTCGTCCTCAAGATCGTGGATCTTGTGCATCCGCTCCTCGTCACGGAGCCGGTCGTCGGGCAGCTTCTCCAGCCGCCGCTGGGCCGCCTTGAGATAGCGGAGCAGGTCCGGCAGGCGCTTGTAGCCGGTGGCGGTGACGAACCCCGGATAGACCAGTCCGGCCACCTGGTCGCGGATGTCCTCGATCGCGGGGGTCGAGCGGGCCTCGGGCAGCATGGTGGTGACCGAGTGCCAGACCCTGAGGATGCCCTCCACCCTGGCGACCACCTCGGCGGTGGTGTCGAACAGCTCGGCGCGGACCTTGTCGTGCAGGGCGGTGAAGGCGGGCCCGTCCCAGACCGGCCCGCCATACTCGCCCATCAGCTCGTCGGCGGCGCAGGCGATGCAGTCGTCGAACAGGGCGGTGGCGCCGGGATGCGGGCTCCGGCTGAGGGCGAGTTTGGCCTGGTTGTCCAGGCGGCCCAGCACCCATTTGGCCGGGGAGGGGGTGTTGAGCAGCAGCAGCCTGCGGGTGCCCTCCCACATGGCGCGGCGCTGCTCGGCCTCGGTCTCGAACATCCGCACGGCCACCGTGGCGCCCTCGTCGGCCAGCGCTGGATATGCCTTCATCCGGCGCTGCTCGAAGGTCTTGGGCAGCTCCCCCAGGTCCCACGTGGTCAGTCCGGACTTCTCCAGACCGTCGGCGGCCCTGGAGAGGGTCTGGCGGAGCTTGGGCGCCAGCCGCCGCTTGAGCTCGGCCAGGTCCTTGCTCTCGGCCAGCTTGTGCTTGCGGCCGTCGATCACCCTGAAGGTGATCTTCAGGTGGTCGGGGACCAGGTCGAGCTGCCACGCCTCACGCGGTACCTGGATGCCGGTCAGGTCGAGCAGCTCCCGCTCCAGCACCGCCAGCAGCGGCTCCTGGGTGGGTCTGGCCCGCTGGAGCACCTGCCTGGCGTAGTTGGGGGCGGGCACGAAGTTGCGCCGGACGTTCTTCGGCAGGGCCCGGATCAGCGCGGTGAGGAGCTCCTCGCGCAGGCCGGGGATCTGCCAGTCGAAGCCCTCGACGTTCACCTGGTTGAGCAGGGCCAGCGGGATGTGCGCGGTGACGCCGTCGGCGTCGGTGCCCGGCTCGAACTGGTAGGTCAGCGGGAAACGCAGGCCGCCCTGGCGCCAGACGTCGGGGTAGTCGCGCTGGCTGACGTCACCCGCCGCCTCGCTGATCAGCATCGACTTCTCGAAGCTGAGCAGGTCGGGCTGGGCCGTCCGGGTCTTCTTCCACCAGGAGTCGAAGTGGCGCCCGGAGACGACGTCGGCCGGGACGCGCTGGTCGTAGAAGTCGAACAGCGTCTCGTCGTCGACCAGGATGTCGCGGCGGCGGGCCCGCTCCTCAAGCTCCTCGACCTCTTCGAGGAGCCTGCGGTTGTCCTTGAAGAACGCGTGGTGCGTCTCCCAGTCGCCCTCGACCAGGGCGTGCCGGATGAACAGCTCGCGGCTCAGCTCCGGGTCGATGCGGCCGTAGTTGATCTTCCGCTGCACCACGATCGGCACGCCGTACAGCGTGACCTTCTCGTAGGCCATCACCGCGCCCTGGTTCTTCTCCCAGTGCGGCTCGGAGTAGGTGCGTTTGATCAGGTGCTGGGCGAGCGGCTCGACCCACTCGGGCTCGATCTTGGCGTTGACCCGGGCCCAGAGCCGGGAGGTCTCCACCAGCTCGGCGGACATGACCCACAGCGGCTGCTTCTTGGCCAGCGCGGAGCCGGGGAAGATCGCGAAGCGGGCGTTGCGGGCGCCGATGTATTCGGTGACGGGGCGACGGGGACCGTCGTTCGTCGTCTTCTTGTCGATGTCCTTGACGCCGACGTGGGACAGCAGACCCGACAGCAGCGAGAGGTGGATCTTCTGCTCGTCGCCGGGGGTGCTGTTCAGTGTGACGCCGAGCGACTTCGACATCTGGCGGAGCTGGCTGTAGACGTCCTGCCACTCGCGCACGCGCAGGTAGTTGAGGAACTCGGCCTTGCACAGGCGGCGGAAGGCGCTGGAGGACAGCTCCTTCTGCTGCTCCTGGAGGTATTCCCACAGGTTCAGGTAGGAGACGAAGTCCGACTCCTTGTCGGCGAAGCGGCGATGCTTGTCATCGGCGGCCTGCTGCTTGTCGGCCGGGCGCTCGCGCGGGTCCTGGATGGACAGCGCCGCGGCGATGACCATGACCTCGCGGACGCACCCGTTGTGATCGGCCTCCAGCACCATGCGCGCCAGACGGGGGTCGACCGGCAGGCCGGCCAGCTTGCGGCCGAGCGGGGTCATCTGCTTGGCCTGGTCGAAGGCGCCCAGCTCCTGGAGCAGGTCGTAGCCGTCCTTGACCTGGCGCTGGTCCGGCGGCTCGACGAACGGGAAGGCCCCGATGTCGCCCAGGCCGATGGAGGTCATCTGCAGGATGACCGAGGCGAGGTTGGTCCGCAGGATCTCCGGGTCGGTGAACTCCGGCCGGGTGAGGAAGTCGTCCTCCTCGTACAGCCGGATGCAGACGCCCTCGGAGACACGGCCGCAGCGGCCCTTGCGCTGGTTGGCCGAGGCCTGGGAGATCGCCTCGATGGGCAGGCGCTGGACCTTGGTGCGGTGGCTGTAGCGGGAGATGCGGGCGAATCCGGGGTCGACCACGTATTTGATGCCGGGCACGGTCAGCGAGGTCTCGGCGACGTTGGTGGCCAGCACGACCCGGCGGCCGGTGTGCCGCTGGAAGACCTTATGCTGCTCGGCCGCCGACAGCCGGGCGTACAGCGGGAGGATCTCGGCGTCCTTGCGTTTGGACAGCGCGTCGGCGGTGTCGCGGATCTCGCGCTCGCCGCTGAGGAAGACCAGGATGTCGCCCGGCCCCTCGGCGCACAGCTCGTCCACGGCGTTGCTGATCGCCTGGATCTGGTCGTCGTCCTCGGCGACCGGCCGGTATCGGACCTCCACCGGGTAGGTCCGGCCGGAGACCTCGACGATCGGGGCGTCGCCGAAGTGCTTGGAGAAACGCTCCGGGTCGATGGTGGCCGAGGTGATGACGACCTTGAGGTCCGGCCGTTTCGGCAGGAGCTGCTTGAGGTAGCCGAGGATGAAGTCGATGTTGAGGCTGCGCTCGTGCGCCTCGTCGATGATCAGCGTGTCGTACTGGGCGAGGTCGCGGTCGGTCTGCAGCTCGGCCAGGAGGATGCCGTCGGTCATCACCTTGACGAGCGTGCCGTCGCTCACCTGGTCGGTGAAGCGCACCTTGTAGCCCACGGCGTCGCCGAGCCGGGTGTCCAGCTCCTCGGCGACGCGCTCGGCCACGGTGCGGGCGGCGATCCGGCGGGGCTGGGTGTGCCCGATCAGGCCCCGGACGCCCCGGCCCAGCTCCAGGCAGATCTTCGGCAGCTGGGTCGTCTTGCCGGAGCCGGTCTCACCGGCGACGATCACGACCTGGTGGTCGCGGATCGCCTCCAGGATGTCGTCCTTGCGCTGGCTGACCGGCAGCGCCTCCGGGTAGGTGACCACCGGCACCCCGGCCCGGCGGTCGGCCACCCTGCGCTCGGCCTTCTCGATGTCGGCGGTGATCTCCGCGGCGATCTTCTGCTGTGCGGCGCGGTTTCTGACCTTGCGCGCGCCGTCGAGCCGGCGCCGTAGCCGCCGCTGGTCACGCAGCGTGAGCTCGGGCAGGCGCGTGTGGAGGTCGGCGAGTGGAGATGTCAACGGAGGCGTTCCCATACTGCTTCCAGAGTACTTTCAGCCCGCAAGTCAGGAGCCAACCGCCCATCGTGCCCGAGCCTCGGCGCGGCCGCATCCCAATATTCGCCCATGCCCGCCCGGCCGGCGCGGGACCCCGCGGAGACGGGCGCGGGACCCCGCGGAGACGGGCACGGGACCCCGCGGAGACGGGTACGGCCCCGCCGCTCCCTCACGGGGAGTGGCGGGCCACGACGAAGGCGACGGCCACTGCAACCCCTGCGCCATCACCTGCCGCCACCCCCTCCACCCCGCCCCCGTCGAGATCTGCCTCAC
>NZ_JBSFPS010000230.1:0-16883 GCF_053588315.1 Streptosporangium sp. NPDC003464
ACACGGAGAAAGAAGCCCGGGGCGCGGCGATCTATCTGGCGCGTCGGGCCGAGGCCCACCTGGCGCTCGGCGACGTCGACGCCGCCTTGGAGAGCGCCCACCAGGTTCTGGAGCACATGGGTGGGGTGGATTCCGCGCGAGGCTCCAGCACGCTGGCAGACCTGCACGGTCAGCTGCGCGCCTACCAGCACATCCCGGCTGTTCAGGAGTTTCTCGGATTAACCGCGTAACGCATGAAGTGCGGCCCCGGTTTGGGTGCGCGCCAACACCAGGCGTTGATGCACCCGCCGCTGTCCCACCAGCAGGTCACTGCCCTGCATCGCTTGGTCCATCCGGCCCCTGGACCAGGGTCACCGTCGATCCCCCGGATCCGACCTCTGACACGCCGACCCCACCGACCTTGACCCGCCGCGCGGCTTCGACACCCATGCCTGGTGGTACTGGCAACATGACAGCGCGAATCCCGACGAGCGGCCGCCCCGCGGAAGCTAGCCGGGCTCGCCAGGTCGATCCGGCCCCGCTCCTCCGCTCTGGCCGCGGTCTCTGTTCAAAAGTGCGGGCAGGGATTCTGCTTCTCGGTCCATGGGCTGGCGCTGCATTGCCGGTATCGCTGATAGAAGCCCTTGACGTGTGTGTACTGGCCGGTGGTGTACCAGGTCAGCGCTGGGTGACGGGTCTCCATCTGGCGTAGGGCGAGGGTCCCAAGCCCGCAGAACTGCCAGTCAGGCGAGAAGCTGATCTTGAGGAGGAGGCCGACGCCGCACGGCTCGCATACCTCGTACCGGACGTGGCCGAGCGCATGTTCATCAGCGGCGATGATCGAGAACTCGTAGAACGAGGTCTGGGTGTCGCAGGGGAGACTAGGGCGGCTGGGCTGGGCGATCGCATGCGTGATCGCTTTCGACCTGGCGTTGACGGCCGCGGCGTACAGACTCCAGCCCAGGTCGGTATCGAGGTCGGCGACGGTGATCTCCGACCAGCCCGACACCTCGACGGTCTCCGTGTCCAACAGCGAAGCCAGGCGGGCCTTCCATGCCTGGGCGAACTCGGCCGGCCCTCGATGCTCGCTGTCTTGCTCGGCGAGCGTCTGCTGGTATGCCTCGCGGACGACGGCCTGCATCGCTCCCCGCCGTACCCGCCGCTCCACGTCATCGTCCCGTACGGCGGCCGCGTTCTGCGCCCAGGCGATCAGGCCGCGCAGCCCGCCCGGCCGCCTGCGCGCTTCCGCTGGCCACGACGCGGGCAGAGGATCCCACAGTATCCGCATTACTTAGGAAGTGTCCGCGATCGGGGCGGAATCCGGAAGGCCGGGGCCAGACTTGCTGTCCGATGACCCCGTCGCACTGAACTGAGGTCGCATCAGCCTGAACCTTGGCCCAGCACGGCCTGCGCATCAGCGCTGCCGACGTGGCAGGCCTACGCGATGTCGGCCCAGGGGCATCCATCCACAGACACAGCGTGCCCTGCCGCGTGTTCGATGTTCCTGGCCGCGTTCACATCCGCGTTGGCGGCATATCCGCAAGACCGGCAGCAGAAACGCGCTTGGCTCTCGCACGACTTCCAAGAAGAGTCGCGTGTTCGGCTGTGTGGGCCGGTTCGTCATCATTGTGAATGGTCTTGGGGGGTGGCTCCCGTGCTGGTTGGGGTGTCAGGCTGGCTCCGGGGACGGGCTTTCGAATTGGTCGTAGTAGCGGGCGATCGAGGCGCGGTAGGGCAGGGCGCCGCGCTGAAGGTGGCGGGGTTCCAGGCGGACGCCGGTGCGCCGTTCGGCGAGTGCCAGCGCGGCCTCGATGTAGTGGGGGAAGAAGCCGTCTTCATCGTCAGGGCCGAACTCGGGGATCATGCCGAGCTCTTCGAGGTCTTGCCGTAGTCGTTCGGGCTCGGCGCCGCCGGCCCAGTGGGGGAACATCGGGTCCAGGCTCGCGACGGTCTGGCCGTCGATCGCGTGGACGAAGCGGGAGTGGTAGTTGACGTTGCGGGTGATGCTGGCGATCGACGTGCCGGTTGATAGATCCCGCACTACATCACTCAAGGTCCCGGCGTGGCCGGCCCATTCCACCATGATCGATCCGCCGTCGGCGTGACCGACTTCGATGGCGGCAAAGCCTTCCTGTTCGTGGTCCTCGGTCAACTGCAGCCGATGGAGCACCTCTTCAGGCGCGAGCCCGGCTGCGAAGGTGAAGCAGAACTCTGGCCAAGGGGATTGGCCCCACCACGCGTAATCGTCCGTGCTGGCCTTGCCCTTACCGACAGCGCTCAAGGTGTTCGTCTCCTCACGATGGGGAATTCCTGATCATCTTGGCAAGGGCTACCGACGTTCTGAATGGGGGCGATCCACCTGATCCGGGCGGGCTGGCGCGGCCGCATCGGCTGATCGCACGCTCCCTCAGCTGAAGGACAGCGCGGCCAAGCCGTACGGCTGCGCCGTCGCCTGTCACCTGCCCGGCCGGCGCGGGCAAGAGCACTCTGCTGCAGCTGCTGGCGCGCTTCTACGACGTGGACGCCGGCACGGTGCGCGTGGGAGGCGTGGACGTGCGCCAGATCAGCACCGAGGTGTTGATGGCCCGGATCGCCATCGTCTTCCAGGACGTCTACCTCTTCGACGGCACGATCGAGGAGAACGTGCGCCTGGGCCGTCCCGACGCGGGCGTCGCCGAGGTGCGGGCGGCGGCGACCGCGGCGCGGCTGGACGAAGTGATCGAGCGACTGCCCGGGGGATGGGCGGCGAAGGTCGGCGAGGGCGGCGCGCTGCTGTCAGGTGGTGAGCGCCAGCGCGTCTCGATCGCGCGGGTGTTGCTGAAGGACGCGCCCATCGTGCTGCTGGACGAGGTGACCTCGGCGCTGGACCCGGTCAGCGAGGCGGCCGTCCACGAGGGCATCGAGCGCCTGATGGCGGGCCGGACGGTGGTGATGGTGGCGCATCGGATGCGGACCGTCCGGCGCGCCGACCGCATCGTCTTTCTGGACGGCGGCCGGATCGTGGAGGAAGGCACTCACAACGAACTGCTCGACCGCGGCGGCCGCTACGCCGGCTTCCGGAACATCTCCATGGCTCCCACCGCGCGGGAATGAGCCCGCCGGGCCCGTGTTCCGGCCTTGGGGCCTTGGTACAGCCGGCACGGTGACGGCCGCCCCGATTTCGACTCCGCGGGAACATTTGTCCAAGACTGGCGGCCGGCCGCCCGTGCACAGTCTCCCTATGAGTGAACACGACATTGAGCACCCGCATGGCATGCACGTGGTCCATGACGGCCCGCGGCAGGCGCCGCCGTTGCTGCTCATCCACGGGTCGGGGGCCTCGGGCGGTTTCTGGGGTCCGGTGGTCCCGGCGCTGGCCGGCCACCATCACGTCATCCGGGTCGACCTGCCGGGTTGCGGCCAGTCCCCGCCCGCGCCGTCGTATGACGTGCCCGCGCAGGCGGGCCAGGTGGCGGCGCTGCTGGACGACCATGGGCTTCGTCACGTCGCCGTGGCCGGGCACTCCAGCGGCGGCTACGTCGCCACCGCGCTCGCCGAGCAACGTCCCGACCTCGTCGGTTCGCTCGCACTGATCAGTAGCGGCCCGAGTCCGGATGCGCTCCTCCGGCAGCCGTTCATCCTTCGGGTGCTGCTGGCCCCGCCGTTGGGCCCGCTCATTTGGCCGAGGCGTTCGGATGCGATGATCCGCAAGGGGATCAGCGCGACGGCCGTTCGCCCGGTGGACCTCCCGGACGACGTGGTCGCCGACGTACGGGGCATCACCTACCGCGTGATGAGGACGGTGCTGCGCCAGAACACCGCCTACATCGCCGAACGGAGCATGCCCGAGCGTCTGGCCGCCCTCCAGGTCCCCGTACAGGTGATCTTCGGCTCTGCCGACCCCCGCTGGGAGCCGTCCTCGGCGCACCAGTACGACGCGGTGCCGAACGCACGGGTCGAGCTGCTGCCCGGCGTCGGGCACCTACCCATGCTGGAAGCGCCCGAGACGGTCGGCGAACTGCTGCTGAGCTTCACGGCAACGGACCGCCGACGACCCCTGATCCCTGATGCCTAGACTGGCCATGTGTTGCCGGCCGGGACGCCACCTGACCGGGCGTGGGTGGACGTCGCAGTCCCACGCCCGTCGGTTGGGCTGCCGGGGGTCAGCATGGCCGGGTTCCGCCATCGTGCCCCGGCCTTGGTGGACATCGCCATGGTCGCGTACCCGTCCGTCACCCTGCTCGTCGATCTGAGCGAGGGAGCCGGCGTCGCCTACGAAACCCATGGCCGGCACGAGCACGGCAGTGTCGTCGTCGGGCTCCTGCCCGGCGACCTCCGGGCGACTGGCCGGGGAGTCGGCGAGCTGCTCCAGATCCGGCTGGAGCCGGTCGCGGCGGCCACGTTGTTTGGCGCATCGGCCGAGCTCAGCGGGGCGGTGGCAGCCCTTGAGGACGTCTGGGGCCGCGACGCCGGGCAGGCCGAGGACAGGCTGCGCGCCGCCGCGTCGTGGGACGAACGCTTCACGATCGCGGCGGACATCCTGGGCCGGCGGCTGGGCACCCACCCGCCGGTCGATCCGCAGGTCGCCTACGCCTGGCGGCGGACGCTCACCAGCCGGGGGCGGGTGCGGGTCGACGGCCTGGCGGACGAGGTCGGCTGGAGCCGCAAGCGCCTGTGGTCCCGCTTCCGGTCCCAGCTCGGCATCACACCCAAACGCGCCGCCCGGCTGCTGCGCTTCGACCACGCCGCCCACCTACTCGCGGCGGGTCACGCCGCCGCCCGCGTCGCCGCCGAGAGCGGCTACGTCGACCAATCCCACCTCCACCGCGAGGTCACGACGTTCGCCGGGCTCACGCCCACGGCCCTGGCCGTCGCGCCGTGGCTCGCGGTCGACGCCGTTGCGTGGCCGGCTTCATCGCCGACCCAGCGCCCGGCGAAGGATGGCGAACGCATCCCCGACCTTCGTTGAACAGCTTGCCTCCACGATGCGGCTGCCACGCGCCGCGCAGGTGGAGGGGTCTCCGTAGTACTGGCGGAAAATCGGGCGGATTTTGGCGCTCTGGTGCCGGACGGTCCATGGGGCCGAATCGGCCAGGGAATCATGGGGTGCGTTGACCTGGGATGACGCCACCGGGTGACTGGACAGGGTTCAGGTTCTGTCTGGTGAGTGCTTCGGTGTACCCATATCCGGCGTATTTCGGTGCCGTCCTTCGCGGGCGAAGCTCCTGCTCAGAGCTCTGGGGGTGACGGCCTTTGCCGCGGGCGGAGAATCGCTGCCCGTAAGAACAGGACAAGGTGCCGGAGCCGAAGACCGAGCGGCCCGCCCACGTGCGGAGCGACATCCGTCAGCACGGCGCGGACGACCAAGCCGAGGTCGGAGATCTGCTCGGCGACGTGCGGCCATAGGTGGATGCGGGTTCTTTGTGATTCTGCAGATCGGGGATGGGCCCCTGAACCTTTTTCATCCTCAGGCGGCCTGTGCGACCCGGTGGTTTTGAAGAACGGCGATGGCCTTGCACAGATGGCCGGCCTTGCCGGGGCTGCAGCGTAGCTTCCGGAGGGTCTTCCAGCTCTTCAGCTGGGCGTTGGCGCGTTCGCCGGGTCCGCGGAGCTTGGCATGGGAGCGATTGGCCTGTTTCTGCGACGCGGGCTTGCCCTTGTCCTTGTACGGCGTGGCGACCAGGCCCTCGGCTCCCTGATACGCCTTGTCGGCCAGGGTGATGACTCCGGCCTGCTCCAGCGCGCGCAGGATGCCCCAGATGCGGGCGGCGCTCAGATCATGGGCCTTGCCCGGCAGGGTTCGGGCGATGCTGGTCTTGCCGGAGCCGGAGTTGCCGCGCAACACGATCAGATGGGTATGGGGTGAGCCGGTGCGCACCCGGGCAGCCTAGCGAAGCCCACCCAGGGGTGCGGGTACATTCGCGGCGGCACCAACCGCCGGTGCAGGCCATGTGAGGTGACCCATGACGTGCCGGATTCACCATCTGCCCGCCGAGGCCGTGCTCGCCGCTGAACGCGCCGCCCACACCGCGGCCCAGGACCGCCTCGCCGAGCTGCGCGGTGGGCTGGCCGGCGGGGGAGGCCCGCCTGGCCGCCCTGGCCCTGCCGCCCGTCACCGACGTCAATGGCACACTCGGCGTCCTCCTGACGAACGGCAACGCCGTGCTTGCCGAGGACGGCCGGGTGTGCCTGGCGACCCCGTCGGCGAGCCGACCCCCAGGCCCTAGCCGTAGCCGGCTACCTGCCCCGCGCCGAATGACGGATCCTCGCTCGGCAGCACGCAAGACGGGCCCCGTATCAGCGCACTACGGGCTCTCACGCGTTCAGGCCACGCCCCGGGCCGGCAGCTCGTTACCTGCTGGACAGATTCGCCGCAGTCTGCCCTGAAGCGTCGGGGAGCCTGGTTGCAGAGTCACGCCGGAATGCTAACGCAGGTACTGCTCGATCACGTCGGCGCCGCGTGTGGCTCCACCACTTTGCAGGATGGCTTGGCGCATTCCTGCAAGGTTGACGCGTACTGCCGGGTCTGAGGCAACCCTGTCGATTGCCGCCCGCAGTGCTTCGGCGCTCACCATGTCGGCGTCCAGGCGTTCGCCGAGCCTGAGTTCCTCCAGGCGCCCGGCGTTGGCAGCCTGCTCGGGTGTCTGCGGGACGGCGACGAGGCCAACCCCGTAATGCAGCGCCTCCATAACGGAGTTCATGCCGGCATGCGATACGAAGGCGGTGGCATGGCGAAGTACCGCCAGTTGCGGGAACCGCGACTGGACGTCCACCCCGCTCGGGACGGCGCCCAGTGAGGCGGCGTCCGTGTCGCCCACGGTCATCGCCAACTGCCACGGCCCGTCGGCGACGGCGGCTATGCAGGAGCGGTAGAACTCTGGGTGACCGTTGAAGACGGTGCCCAGTGAGACATACAGCAGTGGTGCGTCGGGGTCGGGCGGTGACCACTGCTCGGCCTGCTCGCGCCTGCCCATCGAGGGGCCGATGAAGTGAAAACGTTCGTCGAAGCTGTCAGCGGCCGGCTGGAACTCTCGTGGGACGAACACGAGGTTGAGCCCGTCCGCCATCGTCATGGTGTCGGCGACAGCGAGGGGGACGCCGTACTCGGTGGAGAAGGCCGCACAGTCGGCGGCGAGCAAGGCCATGGCTGGATCGTCGGCGTCGAGCCCTGAGGTCAACTGCCGGTCCAGTGAGTACGCCTCGTTCGAGGCGAGGTGAGGGAAGCACTGCACGGCCGGAATGCCCAGCCTCCTGGTGATGATCCGGGCAGGCCAGTTCGTCGTGTCGTAACAGATTGCGTCTACCGGCTCCGAGGCGCAGTACTTCTGCAGCACCGGGTAGGTCGCACTCATTGCCGCGAAGTAGTGGCGCAACCAGTCGGCTACGGCCTCTGGGCCGATCTTTGGTGGTGGTGTGAACGGCTTTAGCGGCGGTAGTTCCACCCAGCGTGCGCCGGCACCGGTGACCGCGGCGGCGTGGTCTGCCCCGGTGGCGTAGTCCACCTGGTGCCCGCGCCGTACGAGTTCCTCGACCAACGGCAACATCGGATTGATGTGTCCATGCCCGACCAGGGTCATGAAGAGTAATTTCTTCAGCACGGGGGACACCTTGACAGCACCAACGCCGCAGTGCCATCGAGATTCGCGGCTCGCCGCAGCCGCCGGCGGCGACCGCTCCTCAATCTCGACCAGATAGATCACGAAGTCACACCGGAGTATTAGTTCGGAGAAGGCTTCCTCTGCACCGCGTGCAACGGTGCCATGCAGTTCCTGGACCTGCCTGAGCCTGAGCACCGTGACCGGTACTACGCGAACGCAGTGTGGGTGTTCCGCGACGCGGTCGGTGTCAGGGGTGTCGCCTGGTACAAGGAAATGCCCTGGTATCGCGCTCTGGATGAAGACTCGTCGTGACGGCTGTGCCCGCCGACCCCTCCTATAGGGTCCACTCCGGCTTGTACGCCCAGTGGTTGGCGTACTGCGCGGCGAGCGCCCGTACCGCGATCATGAGCCCCTCGCGGCGCTCTGCAGCACCTTCCCCGGCGGTCGCCCGAAGAGTGGCCCCAGTCTCGTTGAGTAGGCGTCTCCGCGCAGCGATGTCTGCGAGCGTGACCGCCGGGCTCACCATGGCGAGGTACATGTCGCGCGTGGGTCGCGATGTGGATCGGCCACGGGCGCGGCAGCGGTGATCGTGAGGGCCGAGGGCTGCAGGCCGCGTCAGTGGCTGCCGGACAGTTCCCCGGACAGGGCGCCGTGCATGCGGGCGCTGGGCTGGTTGAGGCCGATGATCTGGACGGTCTTGCCGCGGGCGGCGTACTTGGCTTCGACGGCGTCCAGGGCGGCGACGGAGGAGGCGTCCCAGATGTGGGCGTCGGTCAGGTCGATGACCACATCGTCGGGGTCGCCGGCGTAGTCGAACTGGGAGACCAGGTCGTTGCTGGAGGCGAAGAACAGCTGACCGGTGACCGCGTAGACGACCTGGCCGCCGTCGGGATCGACGACGGCGGAGACCTCGGCCAGGTGCGCCACCCGGCGGGCGAAGATGACCAGGCCGGCCAGCGAGCCGACCACAACGCCGATGGCCAGGTTGTGCGTGGCGACCACGACGGCGACCGTGATGACCATGACGCCGATCTCGCCGGCGGGCATGCGCTTGAGGGTGGCCGGGGCGACCGAATGCCAGTCGAAGGTGCCGACCGAGACCAGGATCATCGCCGCGACCAGGGCGGCCATCGGTATCCGGGACACCAGCGGGCCAAAGACGATGCACAAGACCATCAGGAAGGCACCCGCGCAGAAGGTGGACAGCCGGGTGCGGGCGCCACCGGCCTTCACGTTGATCATCGTCTGGCCGATCATGGCGCAGCCGCCCATGCCGCCGAAGAAGCCGGTGACGATGTTGGCGATGCCCTGGCCGATGGACTCGCGGGTCTTGGAGGAGCGGGTGTCGGTGAGGTCGTCCACGAGTTTGGCGGTCATCAGCGATTCCATGAGCCCGACCAGGGCGAAGGCCAGCGCGTACGGGGCGATCAGGCGCAGCGTGTCGAAGGTCAGGGGCACCTCGGGCAGGCCGGGTACCGGTAGCGCCGACGGCAGGGCGCCGCGGTCGCCGACGGTCGGCACGGCCAGGTGGGCGCCGACGGTGAGGGCGCGGCGCTAGGACGGGCAGATCACGGCGGGCAGCAGGCGGCGCTGGTCAGGGGCATGCGCGCGTCGTTTTCCTTACCTGAGGTCGGAGGCGGTACCGCGGCCGGGGTGGCGTGGACCGGGTTCAGATCCGGGCCGGGTGTGACCGTGCGGGACGAAGCCGTGCAATCCAGGACAGCGGTAACTCTACCTTAACGTTAGAGTAGAGATTCGGTGGGGTGGGGTCACCTGGCCACACCGGCCCAGGTCGGCTGAGCAGTGAGGGCGGGCAGGAACATGGACGAATCGGCGGCTTCCGGTCCCCGGACGAAGGATCGGCCCGGCGTGAGCGGCGGTGAGGCTCCTATGCACATCGGGCAGGTGGCCGAGCGTACCGGGCTGTCGCTGCGCACCATCCGCCACTACGAGGAGGTCGGCCTGGTTCCGGCCTCGGCCCGCAGTCAGGGCGGCTTTCGCCTCTACACCGGCGCCGACGTGGAACGGCTGATGGTGATCCGCCGGATGAAACCGCTGGGCTTCACCCTGGAACAGATGCGCGAACTGCTGCAAGTCACCGACCTGCTCCAAGGTCACGCCGCAGCCGGTCGGCTGAGCGAGGCCGACCTGCGCGACTGCCGCGCCCGGCTGGAGACCTTCGAGCGCGCGGCCCGTGAGCGGTGCGAGGCCTTGCGCACCCAGGTGCGGTGGGCCGAGGAGTTCGCCGCCGACCTGCACCGCCGCGCGACGGAGATCAGCCCCGCCCCGGCCTCTCCCGGCAGCCGGTGAACAGTGGAGACGTCCCTGCCCCCGACGTCCCCGCCGCCCCTCTCACCCGCCCCGCCCGCGACGACGCCGGCCTCGATGACCTGCTCGCCGGTGTGCGCATCCTGCTGGCTGATGCCGGGTTCATCGCGCCGTCACCGCGGCAAAGCGGCGTGGGGGATGTGCGGCTGCGCGCCGACCCGCGCTGGGGCGTGGTGGTGACCTGGGGGCCGACCGGCCACGGTGATCACAGAGACGACGGTGATGCCGTCCCGGCCAGCGTGACCAGCCGCTACCCCAGCGTCCGCACGGTGGTGTGCCTGGCCGTGGCCGGCCTGGCGGCCCAAGCCGGTTACCACGCCGTCTACGACGGCGCCATACACGAGGTGGTGATCACCGGCCCGGGTGGGCCATAAATCCCGCACCGTGACGTAGAGACGGGCCAGGCAAGTACGACTGCCGCGCTTTTCGCCTCCGAGCCGATCGCCTCCGGCCTTCTTGACGGCGTTACTGTCCGCGACGGGCCGATCGACTGTTACCGGCCACAGGGTGAACCGATGCCTGGCGGTTTCACCACGCCCAGGCCGAATCACCGGTGGTGGCCTGGGAGAGGGCCCACAGCCGCTCGCGGGCCTGGGCGTCGTAGGCGAAGGCGGGGGCGTCGACCGGCCGGAGACGCTCGTCGAGGTAGACGCCGCGCAACGCGCCCCTGCCCGGCGATGCGGGATCGGCGTGCTCCTGCCAGGTACCGGCGCGGGTGGCCAGGGCCGTATACGCCTCACCCAGCCGTTCGGCCGGGGCCGCGAACCGGTTCTTGGGCGCATACAGCACCCGCAGGGCCCAGGGAAGGGCGGCGAGCCGGTCGGTGTCGAGCTGTACGGCGGGTACGCGGACACAGGCGACGTCCAGTGTGCCGCGCGCCCGCAGGGCCAGCGAGTAGGCGGTCATGATCTGAGCCAGTTTGGCGTGGTAGTAGGCCTTGGTGGGGTTGTACCAGCCGGGATCGTCGAGCTGGTCGAAGCGGATCGCGATACGCGGCATGGTGATCAGTCCCTTGCTGGCGACGTTGATCAGCCGGGGGCGGGATGCGGCGGCCAGCAGCGGGCTGAGGCGGGCGGTGAGCTGGAAGGGGCCGAGGTGGTTGGTCGCCCAGAACAGCTCGTGGCCGGAGGCGGTGTAGGCGGGGGTACGCATCGTCTGGTCGAACACGGCGGCGTTGTTGATCAAGACGTCGAGGTGGCCGGTCTCGTCGAAGATCCGGCCGGCCGCCGCGTCAACGGATGCGGGATCCGACAGGTCGGTCACGACGAGGGTCGCAGGCTGGGCCGTATCGGCGCTGATCGTCTCCACGGCGGCGCGGCCCCGGCGCGGGTCTCGGCACAGGGCCAGGATCCGGTGGCCGCGGGCGGCCAGCTGTCGCGCCGCGCGCAGGCCGATCCCGGAGTTGGCTCCGGTAATGGCGATGGTGAGAGAGTCGGGGTGGGACACCCTGAAATTCTAAATGTTCGGAACGTTCCGAACAAATTAGGATATGGTTGTGGCCGATGTTGAGGAATTCGTGGAGAGCGCCGGGCTGTACTTCGAGCGGCTGGGCCTCAGCCGTACCTGTGGCCGGGTGATGGGGTGCTTGCTGGCCGACACCGGTGACGCCGCCGATGCCCCCGGGTTGTGTGCGAGGCTCGCCGTGGCCAAGAGCAGCATGAGCGTGGCCCTGCGCCAGCTGGAACAGGGCGGGCTCATCGAGCGCTACCGTCCCCCGCGGGCGCGCCGCGATCACTACCGGCTGACCGAGGACGTCTTCGGGCGTGCGTTCCGTGCGAAGATGACCGAGTTCGCCGCCTTCACCGCATTGGCCGAGCAAGGGCTCAGCGCGGTGGGCGAGCACCCGGCCGCCCGGGCCCGACTGGAGCACATGCGCGACATGTACGCCTTCATGGCGCGGGAGTTTCCCAAGCTCCTGGACCGATGGGATGCGGAAAGAACCGAGGTCGCGCGCCGACGGAGCGATCCGGACGCGACCGGTGCACACCAACCGTGACCGCCGCTTCCCTCTTCCGATGTACTCCGCGAACCGGGCGACTGGTACATGTACCCGCCCCGCGGGACCCTGCAGCCGGCCGGTAAGGGGAGAGGCGGTGCGCCGGGAAGTCTGGTCGACAACGGCCTGACCCGACCTCGGAAACGGAGCACCCGCGTGACTCTTCCCGCCGCATCGCCGACATCGGGATCCCGGTAGTAACGGCGTAGGAAGCGACGGATATGCAGGTCAGCGGTCCGTCGTCAGGTTGTGCTCGAAGGGTCTTACGGAGACTTCGACCTGCATATCCGTTGGAAATTCCTTCATTGCTACTGGGCCCCCGAGCAGTGAGCGAGGAGGTGCGGTGCACGCCCGACCTGCGGTACGCGACCCTGCGGTGGATCTGGGAACGGCCCGGCCCGGCCGGAGGCTGGCAGCTGCGCCTGCCCGACGCCGACGATGGCCAGGTGCTGCGCCCGCCCCGGCGCGGCATGCCTCCGCATGAGGTCGCCTCCTGGCTGGAGGAGGCCTTGGCCGCACATAGCTGGCGTCAACACTCCCCGGTGCGCTGGCCGCCGTTTCTCCCGCCGCCGATCGTGACCGAGATCCCCATCCTGCGTGCCGGGGCGGGCACCGGCACCGAGGCGCCGATGACGTCCTGACGTGCCGCACAACCAGGATCCCCGCCTTGATCGACGACGTGCGGCGCGCCACGTCGCGCCCGCACGGCATCCAGGATGGGGGAGGAGGATCGGCCGGACGGCCCCTGCACCCTGAACCACCCACCCGAGACGACCGCCCGAAAAGAAGGCTTCATGCCGCCTCACCGCCCGCCGCGCATCACCCGTACCCACGCCGCCGCGCTGCTGCTGCCCACAGCGGCCCGGGCGGCCTTGGGCTCAAGCGCTCCTACGGTGCTGATGGTCGATGGCGCGGGCCGTCGCTGTTGTGTCGCCCCGATGAGGTGCTGGACGGTCGCGCCGGGCGCATCGTGCTCAC
The DNA here is from genome assembly GCF_053588315.1 of Streptosporangium sp. NPDC003464. Taxonomy (NCBI): domain Bacteria; kingdom Bacillati; phylum Actinomycetota; class Actinomycetes; order Streptosporangiales; family Streptosporangiaceae; genus Streptosporangium; species Streptosporangium sp. NPDC003464. The sequence continues at coordinate 12,859 of NZ_JBSFPS010000230.1, forward strand.
CCGCGCCGACCTGATCGACGCCGATACCGGCGTGGTGGCCGGCGCATCACGCAGATGCCCGCAGACGCGGCACCGGCTGGTAGTCCTGGCCGTCAAGCCGCTGAACCGCCGCTGCAGGAACGCGACGGCCGACGGCCCGCGGCCGCCGCGGCGAGAAAGCCGGGTCATCTACGATCCGCAGGAGGTCGGCCCACCACATCCGCGGGCCGCTCTGCCACCAGGCGCTCAAAAACAGCGATACCCCCTCGTGCATCACCAGCGGCGGCGCAGTCAGCGTGCGGGAACAGGCGCCACGGAAAACGTCGTAGTCCTGGCCGTCGATCATGTCGATGTCATCGATCAATACCTGCGCGCCGGCCAAGGAAGGCTGATGAAGCGGGGCCTGGCTGTCGCCGCCATGCACCCAGGCGGTGTCGGCCACCGGCGGCCCGTCAGACGGGGTCCGCTTGCCACACCACAGCACCACCGCGCTGCGATAGATCACCAGCGGCGGCAATGGAAGAGGAACCAGGTCACGCACACGGCGACCCTACCGACCCGTCACCCGATTTCCGATCACCCGTTCGGAAAACCCTCTGGACGCCGACGTTGGCCCCGGGGGCACCGTCGGAAGACGACGGCCGACGCGCAGTCGCGCCTGCTCACCGAAACGGCCAGGTGATCTGCGGTGAAGGGGGAAAACAGATCTCACAGGTGGCGACGGGGCAGGCCACCGCGCAACCCGGTTGCCCGCACCAGTGCCGGGCCGCCGAAGCGGCGACCTCACCGCAGGCCGCCGTGTGGATCGGGGTGGGGCTGATGGCCTCGTTCAGCGAACTACTCCTGCAAGCATCCTCATGATGGGCGCAACTCGACGCCCCGGCGGCGGCCGGTGACCGGCTGGTGATTATGCCGTGGAACGCGCGCCCACCGATACCACCGTGACCGGGCAAGCAGCCAGAGGCGTCGACCGGCGGCTGGCCCAGCATCAGTTGGTCTGCTTCCAGGCAATGAGCTGGAAGAGCCGGGCGGTGTGCATATAGGGCGGGCGTGCGGTGGTGGCGAACTCGAGGCGTTCGAGGTCGGCGTAGAAGTCCGGTTCGTGCTTGCGCGCGTCGTCGGTGATGTAGTCGCAGAAGCTGCGGATGCCGTAGTGGGCGATGTCCCGGCATCCGAGCTTTCGCAGGGTGGGGATGATCTCTTCGGCTGTGTGGAGTGTCAGCGCCGAGTTGAACATCTGGGTTCGAGCCTGATCGGTGTCGAGTGCGGCAAGCGCGGCGGCGGGGTCCATTTCCCGGACGGCGATGTTCAAGGACACCGAATGCCGGTTGATCGCCATGACAGAGACCAGGCCCCCGGGCTTCAGCGGGGCAAGTACCGAGGTGAGAGTACCCGGGATGTCCTCCATGTATTGCAGGAGGTTGTGGCAGAGCACGACATCGAACTTCCCGTTGGCGAGGTCGCGGGGCAGATCGGTCGCGTCGGCCTCAACGCAGTTGATCAGTGCTGTCACGCCGCCTGCCGCGGCTCGCTCGGTGGCTACGGCGAGCATGGCGGGCGCGTGGTCAACGATGGTGACCTGGTGCCCGCGGGCCGCGAGGCGGATGGCGTCGCCGCCGTCGCCGCCGGCGAGGTCGAGGATCCGCAGCGGTTCGCCGCCCAGGCCGTCGAGGTGACGGAGCAGGTTTGCCTCGGCGATCGAGTAACGCAGTCGGCCCCAGGGGGCGTCCTGCCACTCCCGCCAGGTGGTCATCGCGGTGTTGAACTTCTCAGGATCTTCGGGCATCTGGCGACGATAGCGGCCTGGGTATGGGGTCCCGGTGGTAACGACGCAGGAAACAACGGATATGCAGGTCAGCGGTCAACCTTCCCAGCCGTGCTCGAAAGTCCTTAAGAAAGCTCTGACCTGCATATCCGTCGAAAATTTCCCTAGCACTACCGGGCCCCCTCTCTTCAGCCCGGTAGCGGAAAGAAGTCACTGAGCGCGTCCCGGATGCTTCTCCCCAGATCTGTGTGAGCGTCGCCGCCTTCCAATGATGCGACGATAAGCTTTCTGATCAGCAGGGCGTCCGCGTCAGCCATCGCTCATGGACCGCTCTGACGGGCAAAACGCAGGTCGGAGGGATCGACTGCGTCGTGGTGAGAGATTTCTCCGGGACCGTGTCGATCCGCGGGCCGCTCGTTCGACGTGTGGGTGCGAAGGTCGAGAGGCGGCCCCGCCGGACGAGGAGAACGCGATGCCGAAGTACCTGCTGATCATGCGGGGCACCGACGAGTCGAACGCGGCCATGATGGCCAACATCGACGAGATGATGGCCACGACCCGCCAGTTCATCGAGGAGATGGTCAAGGGCGGCGTTCTCCTCGCGGCCGAAGGGCTGGACGATCCGGGCCAGGGCGTCGTGGTCGACTTCAGCGGCCAGGCCCCGGTGGTCACGGACGGGCCGTATGGCGAGACCAAGGAACTGTTCGGGGGCTTCTTCCTGCTCGACGTCGCCTCGAAACAGGAGGCGGTCGAGTGGGCCAAGCGGGTCCCTGCGGCCCCCGGGTCCAAGATCGAGATCCGGCGGGTGCCCGGGAGCGACGAGGTCCCGCAGGTCGACGAGTGATCATCAAGGACTGGGCCGGGCGCGAGAGCAACGGCCAGATCTGATGGCTACGGCCGACGTCGAGGCCGTCTGGCGGATCGAGTCGGCGCGGATCGTCGCCGCGCTGACCCGGTTCACCGGCGATTTCGGGCTGGCCGAGGACGCGGCCCAGGAGGCGGTGGCCGAGGCGCTGGTGTCGTGGCCGCTCGCCTCTCCGGCGAATCCGGCCGGCTGGCTGATGGCCACGGCCCGGCGGCGGGCGATCGACGCGATCCGCCGCCGGACCGCTCTCCAGGACCGATATGCCCTGCTGGCGGCCGACTTGGCAGTTGACGAAGAAATCGATCCCGACAAGATCGATGACGACGTGCTGGCGCTGATGTTCGTCAGCTGCCACCCGGTGCTCTCCCCCGAGGCCCGGGTGGCGCTGACCCTGCGCGTGGTCGGCGGCCTGTCCAGCGAGGAGATCGCCCGCGCGTTCCTCGTACCCGTGCCGACCGTGCAGGCCCGCATTACCCGGGGCAAGAAGACGATCGCGGCGGCCGGGGTGCCGTTCGAGCTGCCGCCGGCCGCCGAGCGCCGGGAGCGGCTGGGCGGCGTGCTCAGCGTCCTCTACGTGATCTTCACCGAGGGATCGACGGCCACGTCGGGCGACCGGCTGCTGCGCCCCGACGTCGCGTACGAGGCGATCCGGCTGGCCCGCACGCTGGCCGCGCTGCAGCCGGACGAGCCGGAGGTGCATGGCCTGCTGGCGTTGTGCGAGCTGACGGCCGCGCGTTTCCCGGCCCGGACCGGCCCGGACGGTTCGCCGGTCCTGCTCGACGAGCAGGACCGGTGGCGGTGGGACTTCTCGGCGATCCGCCGTGGGCTGGCCGCGCTGGCCAAAGCATCGACTCGCGGCCTCGGCCCCTACGGCCTGCAGGCCGCGATCGCCGCCACCCACGCGTCGGCGCCCTCGGTCGAGGCGACCGACTGGGACCGGATCGTGGTGCTCTACGAGGCACTCGGCCGGGTCGCACCCTCGCCGGTGGTCGAGCTCAACCGGGCTGTCGCCGTTGCCATGGCCTCGGGCCCGGCGCAAGCCCTGGCCATCGTGGACGAGCTGATCGCCTTGGACCGGCTCCCCGGTTCGCATCTGATCCCGACCGTACGCGGTGAGCTGCTGGCCCGACTCGGACGGCGATCGGAAGCGCGTGCCGAGCTGGAGCTGGCGGCCCGGCTGTGCGCCAACCAGCGCGAACGCTCAGTGCTGCTGCGCAAGGCGGCCATGCTGAGCTGACTTCTCCAGCTCGGCCAGCCGGGACTCAAGCGCGGCCCGGATGCCGTCGATCGCATCGGCCCCGACGGCCGAATCCCCGAATGCGGACGGCGGGAGCGCGGCGAACCCGGGGAGAAACTCCACGGTCGGCGCGTAGAGCGGTCCCCGTAGCAAACGGCGGAAATCCAACGGATTTCCGC
>NZ_JBSFPS010000231.1:0-16480 GCF_053588315.1 Streptosporangium sp. NPDC003464
GCCCACGTGGGCCTCGCCCGCCGCGGATGAGGCGAACGCCTCAAGCAGGACGAACTGGTTGGGCGTCTCGACGCTCCTGGACCATTCGAAGAAGACGTTGCCCGGCTCCTGCCGGGTGGCCCGGGTGAAGTCGTCGACGAGCGAGAGCCATTCCTCGCTCCGCTCGGGACGGACGGTGAACTTGACGGTAATGAAGATCATGACCTGGTCTCTCTCGCCGTGGTGAAGCCGTGGTGAAGGGACGTGTGCTCCGTGTGCGGGTGCCGCGCCCGACAGGCACGCGACGACATGACCACGATAGGCGAGAGCCCGGTCGGCCGGATGTCAAGACGTCCCGAGCCGGCCTGCCGGTCACGCCCGGAGGCCGGCGGAGCCGATCACCGGGCAGCCGGGGGTCTCGGTGAGGACGTTCTGCTGATGCTCGGTCAGCGGATCGAGGACACCCCTGTCGGTGAGCTCCATGGGCGAGGGGGAACTCCGTCCCTCGGACGGTCGTCCGTTCCGCGGCGGGCGGCGGCCCCGCCGCAGGGGGAGGTCGCCGGCGCCGGTGTGCCCACGTACTGCTCCCATTCCGCCGCCGTGAGGTCGCGGCCCACCGTGGCGCATGCCGTCGTCAGCCATCTGCTGGTGGACAGGTCCCACACCTGGGCCTCGCCGATCTCCTGGCCGGTGATGTCGTCCTCGGTCACGGTGATGAGGGAGGCGCCGTCAGGGGTGAGAGCCATCCCCGTCCGGGTGGTCGGCGACTTGCTGGGCAGGTCGAACGCACCGAGCGTGGAGCCGTCGGCGATGTCGACGAGCAGAACGGTGCCGTCCCTGCGCTGCCTGGCGACGAGGGTGGACCGGGGAGCGGTGACCATCTCCCCCACGGGGTCCCCCTCGCCCCCGATCGACCGGATGTGGTGCTCTCCCCGCTCGTCGAACACGTCGAGCCGCCCGTTCTCCCGCTGCACGAGGAAGTGGTGCCCGGAGAAGCCGATCGCCTCCACCGGATCGCCCCGGACGGCACGCCGCCGTCCGGACACCAGGTCGACGACCCACACCTGTCCGTCGTGCTCCCAGCGGGTTTCGAAGAATCCGGCCGTCATGGCTCCGGGGTTGACGACGGCGCTCATCACGTCGTCGGGGTCGCTCACGGGCAGCGCGCGGGACTCACTGACGAGAGCGCCGTCGGCGACGTCCCTGACCGTGATGTCGCCGGACGGGTGGGCGATGATGACACGGCGGCTGTCCCGCGACCAGGCGATCGACAGGGCCGCCGGGTCCTTCCAGGAGCCGAGAGGGCGGTTGTGCCCGTCCCAGACCCGGTAGCTGTCGCCGGCCCCGTCGTCCACGGTGAGGATCAGGTGTCCGTGCGGAGACCACGAGAGGGGGATCTGGCCTTTCACCGGGAAGTCCTGCGCGGGCGACCCGTCGGCATGATGGAACTCCGCCCCGCCCCGGTCGATGACGAACTGCCGCCCGTCGGGACGTACCTCGACGCGCGGGCCGGGGCAGGCCATGCATCCCCAGGGGACCTTCATCCTGATACGCGTGCTGATCCGTGACACCTGCCGGAGGTCCCACAGCGTCAGTGTGCGCCCCGAGGCCGAGACCAGGCGGTCGCCCTCGGCGCCGAGGAACACCACGCCACGCTCGTTGACGGAGCTGTTGCCGGTCAGTTCCCTCGGCTGTCCGTTCTTCTCCGCGGTCACATCGGACGTCTTCTCCGCGGTCACATCGGACACGTAGACGGTGCCCGCGCTGGCCACGGCCACCCGGCGCCCGTCACCGCTGATCGCCATCGCGGTCGGCCGGCCGTTCCGGATGGGCGTGACGAAGTCGGGCTTCTCGGGGTCGTAGGACCGCTCCGCCCTGTCCCACACCGATGCGGGCGTTCTCCCGTTGGCCATGCCCAGCCTGCGGCCGGTGGGCGATATCGCGCCGGCCGGGTCGTACATGGGGAAGAAACCCGTTGAAACCGTCCTGTTCCTGAGGGGGCGCACCTCCCACTCCTCCAGCGCCCCGTCCGAGCCGAAGAAAATCACCGACGACTCCGACGGGAACACTATTTCGGCGGCCCCTTCGGGGAGGTCGCGCGGGCGGAACGAGCGCCATTCCCCGTCGCGCCGGTCGAACACGGCGAGCCGGGCCGGCTTGTCGTACGGCTCCCCCGGCGGCTCGGAGAGGGCGACGAATCTCCCGGAAGGGGAAAGGCCGACGGCGGTCGCCTTCATCGGCGGCCGGCCGGGGAGTTCCTGAGCGCCTTCCCGCGCGTCCCAGTACGCGATGGATACGCCGTCGGTGGCGGCCACCGCCTGTCCGCTGAAGCCGACCGACACGTCGACTACCGGTCCGGCCATGCGGGTGAGGTGTGTCCGCTCCAGTGTCGCGACGTTCCAGCGCAGCAGGTCACCGCCCCGGGTGCCGGCGACGACGGACTCACCGTCCCCCGAGGCTCTGACGACCGATATGTCCTCGGGGGCGTGGAGATATCTCACCAGGTGGGGGCTGGCCGTGACGGCTCTGAACAGCGCCGCCCGCGTCTGCGGGTTGTCGTCCAGCCGGTAGGCGGCCACCGACAGCAGCTGCGCCACGTCGGCGTGGGTGCCGAGCAGGGAGTCCGCCGTGGCGGCCAGCTGACGGGAGTTGCTCACCTTCTCCCTGCTGGTCGCGACGTCGCGCTGCTGGAAGGCGACGGCGGCCGCGTAGGAGAGGCCCACCAGCAGGGCGGTGAGGACGGCGATGACGCCGCCGACCGTCTGGCGCAGCCGGCGCCGGTAACGGACGTGCAGTCCCACCATCGTGTCCTTGGGACGTGCGCGGATCGGCGCGGCGAGGTCCGCGACGACGAGGTCTCCCAGTGGCTCCGGACCGTCCGCTCCCGGTCCGGTGTCACCACCCGCCGCGGTGGCGCCCCGCAGGCTCTTCTCCCGCCGGAGGTCGGCCCATATCGGTTCTTGGGCGAAGGCTCCGGCGAGTTCCCGCCTGGGCAGTGCGGTGGTCGCGCACCAGTCGAAATCGTCGCCCTCCCAGACGATGGCACCCGCCGTCAGGGCGATCAGGAACCTGTCCGCCCCGCCGGGCTTGCGCGACATCCACCACTGGATCTCCCTGCGCACCCACGGCGACGCCGCCGACGCGGGCGAGGCGACGAGCAGGAACCACTCCGACCGGGCCAGCGCCCTCTCGATCTCCGGCCAGGCGCTGCCGCCGGCGGCGAGATCCGTCCTGTCGCGGAAGATCCTGAGCGATCTCGGCCTCCACCAGGGCCGCGCGAATCGCTGAAGCCTGTTCTGCAATTCCTCGGCGACAAAGGCGTCTCCGCCGTGACTGTAGGATATGAAAGCATGATATTTACTTTTTTGTCGCATTGCAGGTAATCCGCGCCCGCTCACCTGGTCACCAATGGCATTTATCGCGACCAGGAAAGCACATGATGGATTGACGTGATGCGGGCATCGCGACAATCCACCGTTCAGCCGGTTCGGCAGACCGCCTGATCTCCACCGAATCTCCACAGAAAGGCCAGTCATATCTGCATACGTCCTCCGTAGATTGCGGCTTATGGCAGATATGCACGACTTCGGCGGGTGGGTACGGGACTTCGAGGCCGAGGCCGAGCGCCGCGGGCTACAGGACGATCCGGCCTGGGAGCACGGGGCGCGGCTGGACCATCCGGTGCTGCGCAGTTTGCAGCGCTTCCAGGTCGGCGAGGACGGCGACGGCGCGAACCTGATGGCCAAGGCCGCCGGCACGGGCGACGGGGCCTACGCGGAGGCGGTGCGGCTGTTCGTCGCCGAGGAGCGGAACCACGCGCGGCTGCTGGCGCTGCTGCTCGCCGCCGGAGGCGCGCGGACCATCACCGCGCACTGGAGTGACACGGTCTTCGTACGGCTCCGCCGGACGCTGGGGCTCCGGCTTGAGCTGCTGGTGCTGATGGTCGCGGAGGTGGTCGCCCTCCGGTACTACCGGGCTCTGCGCGACGGGAGCGGGGACCGGCTCACCTCGGACGTGGCGGGCCGGATCCTCGCCGACGAGCAGCGGCACGTGCCGTTCCACTGTGACCGACTGCGGGAGTCGTTCCGGTCCACGCCCCGGGCGCTCCGGACGGTCGTGCGCTGCGGCTGGTGGGTGCTCCTGCTGGGCGCCTGCGCCGTCGTCGTCTGGGATCACGGCCCCGCCCTGCGCCGTCTCGGGGTGTCCAGAACGGCCTTCGTCACCGATGTCACCGGCCTGTTCTCGGCGGTGACCGAGAAGGTCTTCGGGGCGGGACGGCGCTGAACCGGACAGGCGGGCCCGGCACAGGCCCGCCCGCCCGCACCGAGCAAGCGGGCTCGGCACAGACCGACCCGCCCGCCCGCACCGGACAGGCGGGCTCGGCACAGACCGACCCGCCCGCCCGCACCGGACAGGCGGGCTCAGCCGTCCGTACCGGCCAGGAAGCCGAGCAGCAGCTCGTTGACCTCGTCCGGCGCCTCCAACTGCATCCAGTGGCCGGCTCCGTCGAGGCGTTCGTAGCGCCAGGGCCCGGTGACGTGCTCCGCCGTACCGGTCATCGCCCGCTCGGTGAGGAACCGGTCGCGGGTGCTCCAGACGCCCATGGTGGGCACCTGGATGGCGGGCAGGTCGTACGGCCAGGTGACCAGGGTCTCGGGCGGGACCCCGGTGCGGTAGATCGCCAGGCCGCTGCTGAGCGCCCGGGGGTCGCGCATGCGCTCGACGACCTCCTCGGCGTCGGGGTGCTCGGTCAGCATCTCGCGGAGGTTCCTGAAGTCGTCCTGAGCGAGCCACCGCTCGGCGATGTCGGGGAACTGGAACAGCAGCATGTACCAGGACTTCTCCCGCTGCTCCCAGCCCGCGGCCCGGAAGGCGGCGGGGTGGCCGACCGACAGGCAGGCGAGGCCGGCCACCCGATCGGGTGCGGTGATGGCCAGGAGCTGCGCGAGCGTCGACCCCCAGTCGTGCCCGACCAGGTGCACCCGCTCGACGCCGACCTGGTCGAGGACGCCGGACAGGTCGGCGACGTACTGGCCGAGTTCGTAGCTCTTGAGGTCGGCGGGTTTGCCGGAGGCGCCGAAGCCGCGCAGGTCGGGGGCGATCGTACGGTATCCGGCGGCGTTCAGCGCGGCCACCTGGTGCCGCCAGCAGGCGTGGGTGTCGGGGTAGCCGTGCACCAGCAGCACGGCGGGGCCCTCCCCGCTGACCTGGACCTCAAGGTCGATGTCGTTGACATTGACGCGCATCACGTGGCTCCGATCGCGGACGGCGGCTCGGTGTGGACGGGGCCCAGCGCGGCACGTCCCCACCCGGTCCCATGATTGTGCCAACGGGACCGGGGACGGCCAACGCCCCACCGGAAGTCGCCCAGGCCGGCGACGTCACGGTTCGACCGACCTCACGGTTCGACGTACTGGTCGGCGTACGCCGTGGTGGGCGCGATGGGGGTGATCACGTCGATCAGGACCCCGTTGGGGTCGGCCACGATGAAGTGCCGCTGCCCGAAGTCCTCGTCGCGCAGCTCCAGTTCGGCCCGGAGCCCCCCGCGCACGACGAGCCGCTCCCACTCCGCGTCCACGTCCTCCACCTCGAAGTTGAGCAGCAGCCCCCGCACGGGAGCGCGATAGGCCTCGGGCAGCGTCGGATGGCCGTGGTCGAGCAGGGCGAGCTCGTACGGCAGCGCTCCCGGCCGCCGCAGGCTCACGTACCAGTCGGCCTCGAACGTCGGCTCGAACCCCAGCAGCCCGGTGTAGAAGTCGCGGGACTCCTGGAGCAGTGAGGTGCAGATAACCGGATAGAAGCTGGTCAGCGTCATACGGACTCCTTCACATACCGTCGGTATGTGAAGGTAATGTATTGACGTACCATCGGTATGTCAACGGACGGGGACGCGATGACGGACGGCGGCAGGGCGCAGCAGAGGGAGCAGACCAGGCGGGCCCTCATACGCGAGAGCAGGCGCCTGTTCGCGGCCCTGGGCTACGGCGCGGTGGGCCTGTCGGAGATCGTCCGCGCCGCCGGGGTCACCAAGGGCGCGCTCTACCACCACTTCGACGGCAAAGCCGCCCTGTTCCGCGCCGTCCTGGAAGAGGTGCAGCAGCAGGTCGCCCGGACGGTGGCCGCGGCCGCCGAGGCTCACGACGATCCATGGACGCAGTTCACCGCCGGTTGCCAGGCGTTCCTCACCGCCAGCACCGACCCGGACGTCCAGCGGATCATGCTCGTCGACGGCCCCGCCGTACTGGGCTGGAACGAATGGCGCGCGCTGGACGAGGCCGCTTCGGCCCACCATCTGGCCGAAGCGCTCACCACCCTGATCGAGGAGGGAACGATCGCCCCGCAGCCGGTCGCGCCGCTGACCCGCCTGCTGTCGGGCGCGATGAACGAGGCGGCCCTGTGGCTGGCGGGGTCGGCCGACCCCGGAGACCTGGCCGACACCAGGGCCGCCCTGTCGCAGATGCTGGAGGCGCTGCACGTCCGATGAGCCGCCGCCGGCCCGCGCGCACGGACGGCGGCCGGCCCCTCGGGATCGATCGTCCGGTGACGCGGAGCCGGCCGGGGCGCCGGCCCGCCCGGGTGGTACGCCTAGTGCGCCGCGTCCAGCCGGGCCCGCTGCTCCTGGGTCAGCTCCAGGTCCACCGCGGCCAGGTTCTCCTCCAACTGCGCCACCGAGGACGCCCCGGCCAGCGGGATCACCGGCAGCCGTCCGCCGATCTGCCAGGCCAGCACCACCTGGTTCACGTTCGCCCCGGTCTCCTCGGCGACCTCGCGCAGCACCGCCAGCCGGGCGGGCGTGCCCGGGTGGTCGTAGTCCGGCGGCAGCGGCTTGTCCTCCCGGACGTAGGCGCCGCCGAGCAGCGGCGAGTAGGCGACCAGGGTCAGGCCGGGCTCGGCCCGCAGGTAGCTGTGCAGCTCGGCCCCGGCATGGCCGAGGCTGCCGTCCTCGAAGAGCGGTTCGGGCATGTCGAAGCGGGGGCGCAGGTGGCTGTGCTGGTACTGCAGGACCTCGTAGCCGGGCAGCCCGGCCGCCGCGGCGAGGGCACGGGCCCGCTCCACCCGCCAGATCGCGTGGTTGCTCACCCCGAGCAGCCCGACCGTCCCCTCCGCCACCAGTCCGGCGAAGCCCTCGACGGTCTCGCCGAGCGGGACCGTCCGGTCCTCGATGTGCGCGTAGAGCAGGTCGATCCTGTCCACCCCGAGCAGTTCCCGGCTGCGCTCGGCGGACTCCCGGATCACCTTCGCCGACAATCCCTCCGGGTTGTCGATGTAGCCGGTGCCGGGCGCGAGCGGCCGCGCTCCCAGCTTGGTGGCGATGACGATCTCGTCCCCGATGCCGCGGCTGCGCCGCCACCGCCCGAGCAGCGCCTCGCTCTGCCCGCCCTGGCCGCCGTCGACCCAGAAGGCGTAGTTGTCGGAGGTGTCGATGAACGTCCCGCCCGCCTCGACGTAGCGGTCCAGGATGGCGAAGGAGGTCTTCTCGTCGGTCACCGAGCCGAAGAGCATCGCACCGAGGGCGAGCACGCTCACCTCACGGCGGGTCTCCGGGTCAGTGCCGATGGTGCGGTATTTCATGCTGTCCCCTTTGGTCCGGCCCTTCGTCTCCGGGCCTCGGACGGAAGTCTGGGACGTGGAGCGCGCTCCAGGTCAAGCCCGCCGGCCGCGCGGGATCCACCGGACGGCCCCGGGCCCGGACCAGGACCCGGACAGGCCTGAAACGCCGGCCCTGAACCGGAGCGGGCCTGGACGCTCGCCCCGGACCCGAGCGGGCCTGAACGGCTGGCCCTGGGCCCGAGCGAGCCTGCACGCTCACCTCGGACCCGAGCGGGCCTGGACGGCTAGCCCGCGCCGACCTGGGACAGGACGTGCGCGAGGGCGTCGAGTGCGGCCGGGTAGGCGTGCTCGCGCGGCGTGCCGTACCCGACGATGACCGCCTGCGGGTGGTCGCCGGCCCGGTGCCAGTGGCCGCCCAGACTCCCCAGGGCCAGACCCCGCTCCGCGGCGCGGTCGAGCACCTCCTGCTCGCCGGGCCCGCCGGGAGGCAGGTTGACCATCGCGTGGAGCCCCGCCGCGATCCCGTGGACGGCCAGACCGGACACGGGTCCGAGCCGGTCCAGCAGGAGGTCGCGGCGGCGGCGGTAGTGCAGGCGGCAGGCGCGGATGTGCCGGTCGTAGACATGAGTGGTGATCAGGTCGGCGAGGGCCAGCTGCCCGATCACCTCGGTGTGGTGGTCGAGGTGCAGCTTGGCGTCCACCACCGCCTCGACGAGGCGGTGCGGCAGCACCATCCAGCCCAGACGCAGGGCGGGGCCGAGGGTCTTGGACGCGCTGCCCACGTAGACGACGTGGTCGGGCGCCATGCCCTGGAGCGCGCCGACGGGCTGGCGGTCGTAGCGGAACTCGCCGTCGTAGTCGTCCTCGACGATCAGGCCGTCGCGGGCGCGCGCCCACTCGGTGAGGGTGTGGCGGCGGGCCGGGTGCAGGGTGACGCCGGTCGGATACTGGTGGGCCGGTGTCACCACGAGCGCCCCCACCTTCCCGTGCTCGCCCATCAGGTCGGGGTGGGCCCCACGCCGGTCGACCGGGAGCGCGACGACGGCCGGACCGGCCCGCCGGACCACCTCCCGGTGAAAGCCCAGGCCCGGGTCCTCCATGGCCACCGCGTCGGCCCCGGCGTCGCCGAGCACCCTGGCCAGCAGGGCCAGCGCCTGGACGTAGCCGGAAGTGATCATGATCTGCCCGGGGGTCGCGAGCACGCCGCGGGTCCGCCCCAGATATTCGGCCAGCGCGGCGCGGAGCTCGGGCCGGCCGCGCGGGTCGCCGTAGTCGAGGGCACTGGCCGGCGTCGCGGCGAGCGCGCGCCGGACGGACCGCGCCCAGGCGGCGGCGGGGAACATGCCCACGTCGGGACTGCCCGGCCGCAGGTCGTGCCGGGGGACGGCGGCGCCGGGCCGCGGCGGCGGCTCCGGCGCGGACCGTCCGGTGAGGTCGGCGACCATGGTGCCGGACCCCCGGCGGGCGGTCAGGTAGCCCTCGGCGATCAGCTGATCGTAGGCGGCGCTCACCGTGCCGCGTGACAGGCCGAGCTGGGTGGCCAGCTTGCGGGTCGAGGGCATCCGGGCCTGCGGCGCGAGCCGCCCGGCGCGGACGGCGTCGCGCAGGGCGTGCTCCAGGCCGGCCCGGCGGCCGGTCGCGGTGTCGAGTTCCAGATACAGGTCGACCCCGAAAGTGGCCCAAAATTCCGACATAGATTTGGATCTTATTACCGGTCCAGTCGATCTCTAATGTCGAGGGCATGACCACGACGAACCCTCCCACCGTCCGGCTGGCGGTGGACAAGCTCGCCCCCCATGTCAACCGGGCGATGAACGCCCTCGACGCGGCCTCCAGGGAGACGGAGCTGGAACCTGGCCTGCTCGAACTGGTCAGGGCCCGCGCCTCGCAGCTCAACGGCTGCGCCTACTGCGTCGACATGCACTCCCGGGACGCGCGCAAGGGCGGGGAGAGCGAGCAGCGGCTGTTCGCCCTCCCCGTCTGGCGGGAGACGCCGTTCTTCACCGACCGGGAGCGCGCGGCGCTGGAGCTGACCGAGGCGGGCACCCGGCTCACCGACGGTCCGGTCTCCGACGAGGTGTACGGGCGGGCGGCGGCCCAGTTCACCGAGACCGAACTGGCCGAGCTCATCTGGACGATCACTGTGATCAACGCGTGGAACCGGCTGGGCGCCGTCGCTCGCCCCTGGCCGCTGACCTGACCGCCCGCGACCAGCCGGCGGGGACGGCCGGTCAGAACAGCCAGTCGAGCAGGCCGCCACCGCCGCTGCTGTCCTGGCTCGGGCTCTCGCTGGGGGGCGTCTCGCTCGGCGCCGAGCTCTCCGTCGGGGCGCTCCGCGTCGGAGCGGGCTCCGTCGGCGGGCCGGTCTCGGGTCCGGAGGAGTCCTGCGGCCGGGAATCCAGCTTGTGGGAGCCGTCCCTCTCGCGCTCCCGGGTGGGGTCGGGGCTCGGCCGTGCCGGCGGACGGCTGCGCGTCGGCGTCGGCCGGGGCGGCTGCGTGCGGGGCGCCGGGGCGCGGGAGACCTCCGGCTCGGGAGTCTCGCTCTCCTCGGCGGACGGCCGCGCCGTCTCCTCCGGTCCGGTGGACTCGGTGGGCTCGGCGGCCGGCGTCTCCGGCTCCGGCCGCGGCGGTTCGGCCCTCGCGCACCCGGTGCCCGCCGGGCACGAGGTGTCGGGTGCGGACCCCACGGTGGAGGAGATCACCCAGCCTCCGACGAGCCCCAGCGCCACGATGCCCGCGACGACCGTCAGCAGCATCCTGCTCCGGCGCCGGGGCCTGTCGTCGGGCTCCGCGTCTCCCCTCCAGCCCGACCCCAGGAAGCCGCGGGTCTGCCCCGCGCCGTCGTGGGTCTCCCGCGAGGAGTCCCAGTCCTCCTGATCGTGGAGCTCGTAGGCGGCGTCCCGGTCTTCCTCGTCGTGGAGCTCGTGCGAGGCGTCCCGGGCCTCCTCGTCGCGGAGCTCGCGCGAGGTGTGCCGGGCCTCCTCGGCTCCGGCCCCTGCGGCCTCGGGGGTCTTCCGGGACGCGTGTCCGTCGTCCCGGCCCGGCTCCTGGGCGACCTCCGGATCCCATCCGTCCGACAGCACGTCGCCATCCGGGCGGTCAGGTCTGTGCTGTGGCGTGACGGGCCCCATGGGGCCGGTCCGCTCACGGGGATCCTCGTCGTATGGCCCTTGTATGCCGTCCTGCCCCACAACGACCCTCTCTGACGTGAATTTCGGTCGGGCAAATTCCTAGCAGATCCGACAGCGACCTGTCCGAAAAATTCACACACCGCCGGCAGTGTTCGAGGTTTCCCCACCGCACGGAGCCGTCCGGCCAGGCGGATGTCGTCCGGCCGATGAGGCATGACGGCCGGAGCGAGGGTAGCCGGGACACATGCGGGCCGTACCGGTCCGGAGAGACCGGGGGTGAGGGGGCGTTCATGACGTCATGGGTGGACCACGCGGTCCTGTGGCAGGTTTACCCGCTCGGGTTCACCGGCGCGGAGGGCTCGGCACCGCCGCCGGGGGCGCCGGTCCGGCACCGCCTGCGGCAGCTCGACCCCTGGCTCGACTACGCCGTGGAGCTGGGCTGTTCGGGGCTGCAGCTGGGACCGATATTCGCGGCGGAGACCCATGGCTACGACACCGTCGACCACTTCCGGATCGATCCGCGGCTCGGCGACGACGAGGATTTCGACCATCTCGTCGCGGCGGCGCGCGGGCGGGGCCTCCGGATCGTCCTGGACGGGGTCTTCAACCACGTGGGCCGGGGGTTCCCGGTGTTCGCGCGGGCGACGGCCGCCGACCCCGATCCGCGTGCCGCGCGCTGGTTCCGGCGGCCGGCCGGGAACGGCGGCGAGCCGGACTACGCGACCTTCGAGGGGCATCACCACCTCGTGGCCCTCAACCACGAGGAGCCCGAGGTGCTCGACCACGTCGTGCGGGTCATGAACCACTGGCTGGACCGGGGCGCGTCGGGCTGGCGTCTCGACGCGGCCTACGCGGTGCCGCCCGGCTTCTGGCGCGGAGCCCTGGAACGGGTGCGGCCGCTCCACCCCGACGCGTGGTTCGTCGGGGAGGTGATCCACGGCGACTACGCCGGATACGTCCGGGCGAGCGGCCTCGACTCGGTCACCCAGTACGAGCTCTGGAAGGCGATCTGGAGCTCGCTCAACGACGGCAACCTCTTCGAGCTCGCCTGGGCCCTGGACCGGCACGACGGCCTGCTCGACGCCGTGCCGCCACCGCTGACCTTCGTCGGCAACCACGACGTGACCAGGCTGGCCAGCCGTCTCACCGACGTCCGGCACCTGGGCCACGCGCTGGCCGTGCTGTTCACCGTGGGCGGCGTGCCCAGCGTCTACTACGGCGACGAGCAGGCGTTCCGGGGCGTCAAGGAGGAGCGGGCCGGTGGGGACGACGCCGTCCGCCCGGCCTTCCCCGACCGTCCCGGCGCCCTCGCCGCCTCGGGATGGCCCGTCTACCACCTGCACCGGCGCCTGATCGGCCTGCGCCGCCGCCATCCGTGGCTGGTCAGGGCCCGCACCGCCGCGGAGCATCTGACCAACCGGGCGGTCGCGCTGACCTCGACCTGCGCCGAGGCCCCGGGCCGCAGGATCGTCACCCTGCTCAACGTCGACGACCGGCCCCACGCGTTCCCGCTGGAGACCGGCGGGCTCACCGTCGAGGTGACGTCGGAGGCCGCGCCGCCCTCCGGCGACCCGGCCCTCGTCCCCGCCCACGGCTGGGCCGTCCTCAGTGGCCGGTGACCCCCGCGGGCGGCGTCCCGGCCGGGCGACGGCCCCCGGCCGGCGTGACCGGGTAAGGACCAGCCGAGCATTTGATCTGCGAGGACCACGCATGGGAGCCGGGAAGGTACGGTCGGCTCATGTCTGAGCGCAGCATGCCGCACGACGCCGCCTCCTGGGCGTGCCCCCACGGGCAGGACGCCCGCCGAGGCTGTGTGGCCTGCTACGAGAGATCGGTCACCCCGGACCCGGCGCTGCCGTTCTGGGAGGTCGCCGCCTGGTTCACCACCGAGCAGCCGATCCCCATCAGGACCTTGCAGGACGTTCACCACCACGGCCGCCGTTTCGCCCTCGACCAGCCGTCCACGCCGCTGGTCTACCTCCTGACCGGTCACGCCCGCGCCCACGACAGCGTCGAGGCCCTGGCGGGCGTGATCGGTTTCCTCCTCCACAACCGGCATGTGGTCGCCGATTTCACCGTGACGGAGACCCGGGCCACGCCTCAGTCGCCCGCCCGGACCAGTGCCTCCCGCCAGACGGACGTGTGGCTCGACGACCGGCGAGACGCCTGAGAGGCGGAGCGGACCGGCCTCCGCCCCACTGCCGGAAAAGCGCTCCCCAGTGGGAGCGCCGGTGGACCAAGATCTCACCAGGATCGGGACCCGCCGGGCATCGCGTCCCCCGCGCCGGGTACGGCTGCCGCTAATTACACTAAATGCCCGGTTTCATAGCTAAAGGTGGAATTTCGGGGGTCCGTAGTGAAGAGAGCGGTGGCTCGCCTGGCGGCGGGCGGGATGGCCGTCGTCGCGGCGTTCGGGCTGACGGCCTGCGGGGTCATCGGGCGGCCCGGGTCCGACGAGACGGCCTCCGCTCCCGGCCGCGCCGTGGCCGAGGGCTTCAAGATAGGTCTGCTGCTGCCGGGGACGGAGGCGACGCGCTACGAGAAGTTCGACCGCCCCTACATCACCGAGAGCGTGGCCGAGCTCTGCCCCAGGTGTCAGGTCGTCTACGGCAGCGCCGGCCGCGATCACGACCGGCAGCGGCGGCAGTTCGACTCGATGCTCGGCAACGGCGTCAAGGTGATCATCCTGGACGCGGTGGACGCCAAGGCGATCGCGCCGTCGGTGTCCAGGGCCGTGGAGCAGGGCGTGAAGGTCATCGCCTACGACCGCCTGGCCGGCGGGCCGATCGACGCCTACACCTCCTTCGACAACCTCCAGATCGGCAAGATGCAGGGCCAGGCCCTGCTCGACGCCCTCAAGGCGGAGGGCGACCCCCGGCGGGGGCCGATCGTGATGATCAACGGCTCACCGGCCGACCCGAACGCGGGCGACTTCAAGAAGGGCGTCCACTCGGTCCTCGACGGCAACGTGGTGATCGGCGGGGAGTACGACATCCCGGGCTGGAGCTCCGACCTGGCCGCGTCCGACGCGGCCGGCGCGTTCGCCACGCTCGGCCCGGAGCGGGTCATCGGGGTGTACGCGGCCAACGACGGCATGGCCGGCGGCGCCGCCCGGGCGATGCGGATCACCGGGATCGCCAAGGGCACGCCGCTGACCGGCCAGGACGCCGAACTCGCGGCCATCCAGCGCGTCCTGCTGGGCACCCAGACGATGACCATCTACAAACCGATCAGGCCCGAGGCCCGCAACGCCGCCCAGATGGCCGTCGACCTCGGCTCGGGCAGGACGGTGACGGGCAGCGCCAACGGCGAAGGGACCGTGGCCAACGGGACCTCGTCCTCGATCCCCGCCCAGATCATCCAGCCGATCGTGGTCACCAAGGACAACATCGAGGACACCGTGGTCAAGGACGGCCTCTGGAGGGTCGAGGAGATCTGCACGGCCGACCTCCGGGCCGCGTGCAAGTCCGCCGGGCTCACCTGAGCCAAGTTCACCTGAGAGATCCCGAGGACCGGCGCCCCCTCCGCCGAAGAGGGGATAGCGTCGGCCGCATGAGGACACTGGTCACCGGCTCCGCCGGGTTCATCGGAGGCCATGTGGCCGTCGCCCTGGAGGAGGCCGGGCACGAGGTCGTCGGCTTCGACCTGCGGACCGGCGGCGACGTCCGGGACCGGGAGGCGCTGGACCGCGTGCTGGGCGGTGTCGGCGCCGTGGTGCACCAGGCGGCGAAGGTGGGGCTCGGCGTGGACGTGTCCGACCTCCCCGACTACGCCTCGGCGAACGTGCTGGGCACCGCCACGCTGCTGGCCGCCATGGCCGGGCACGGGGTCGGGCGGCTGGTGCTCGCCTCGTCGATGGTGGTGTACGGCGAGGGCGCCTACGAGTGCGCGGCGCACGGCCGGGTGCGGCCGGGCCCGAGAGCGGAGCGCGACCTCGCCCGAGGACGGTTCGAGCCGCGCTGCCCGCACTGCGCGCTGCCGGTCGGCCCCGTCACCATCGGCGAGGACGCCCCGGCCGACCCGCGCAACGCCTACGCCACGACCAAGCTCGCCCAGGAGCACCTGGCGGCGAACTGGGCACGGGAGACGGGCGGCACGGCCGTCGCGCTGCGCTACCACAACGTGTACGGGCCCGGGATGCCGCGCGACACCCCCTACGCCGGGGTCGCGGCGATCTTCCGGTCGGCGCTGGAGGCGGGCCGGGCGCCGCGCGTGTTCGAGGACGGCCGCCAGCTCCGGGACTTCGTGCACGTGCGTGACGTGGCGCTGGCCAACCTCGCGGCGCTCGGCGGAGGGACCCCCGGGACGCTGGCCGCCTACAACATCGCCAGCGGGCAGCCGCACACGGTCGGGGAGATGGCCGCGGCCCTGGCGGCCGGACACGGCGGCCCGGCACCGGTGACCACCGGCGAATACCGGCTGGGCGACGTGCGGCACATCGTCGCCGGCCCGGAACGGGCGGCGGCGGAGCTCGGCTTCCGCGCCGCGGTGCCGTTCGCCGCCGGGATGGCGGAGTTCTCCACCGCCCCGCTGGGCTGACCGGGCGGCAGACCTCACCATGCTGACCGGGCGGCAGACCTCACCACGGGGAGCTGACGAGCCCCTGCAGCAGGAGCCCGGTCAGGGCCTGGGCGGCGAGCCACCACCGGCCGGGCGACGACGCGGCGGCCAGGACGATCCAGACCGCGTAGGGCACCCAGATCCGCTCGACCTCTCCCCTGGTCACCCCGCTGACGTCGAGGGCGAGCACGGCCACGACCGCCGCCGCGACCAGCGCGCGCACCCCTCCGGGCGGCGTCCGCGCCAGCCCGGCGGCGGTCGCGGGGCCGGTCAGGAGGGCCAGCACCGCCAGGTTGGCGGCCAGGAAGTAGAGGTAGGGCCGGGCGGCGCCCGGGTCGGCGGCCCACTCCGCGTGGGTGGCGAGCACCCCGAGCGGCCACAGGAAGCCGCCCGCGACGGCGGCCGCGGTCACCGCGGCCGCCCCCGCCAGGCAGGCGACCACGGTGGCGCGGGAGATCCGCGCCACCACGGCGGCGACCACCGGGATCAGCAGGTACGGCACGAGCCCGTAGCTGAGGTAGGGCAGGGCCCCCAGCAGCACCCCCGCCGCCGCCCCGGACAGCACCCGACCCCTGCCCCTGCCCCCGGACACCAGCAGGGCGACGCCCCAGGCGCCCACCCCGGCGAAGAAGGCGTCCATGGTCGTGGCGATCCAGACCGCGGCGGGGGTCAGCGCGAGGTACGGCAGGGCGAGACGGGCGCTCTCCTCCCCCGCCAGCCGCCGGACGGTGAGCGCGACGGCCAGCACCGCCGAGCATCCCACCGCGACGGCCAGCACCGCCGCCCAGAACGGCCCGGGCAGCCCGGCCTCCGCCAGGGCCCAGAGCACCAGGACGGGCAGCGGGGGATGGCCCCGCACGTGGGTGGGGTAGCCGGGGAGCCGCTCGGTGAAGGAGGCCAGCCAGCCGAGCGGGTCGTCCCCCACGGCGGGCAGCACGGCCAGATACTCGTAGCGGCTGGTGAACGGCTGGGCCAGGCCGTCGCCGGAGACGGCCAGCAGCACCGTCCACGCCAGGGCAGTGCCGTACGCCACGGCCAGGGCCTGCCCGAAGCGGAGCCGGACGGCCAGGCCGGGCAGTACGGCGACCGCCGCCGCGGCCAGGAGCAGGGGCGGCAGGAGCGCGGCCGTCGGCGTGCGGAGCCGCCCGTGCAGCGGCGGCAGGCGGCCCCCTCACCGCTCGTCATGGCCCTTGAGGTGCGCACCAGCTCCGGCCGGGTCGCCGCCGCGGCGCGGGCGATCATGCACGGCGGCCGGGGCG